>CAYNXU010000034.1:0-11432 GCA_964401225.1 uncultured Nitrosomonas sp. | reverse complement strand
GCCCCATTTTTCAAATTTAATTTGGTGCGAATATTAAAGCGATGTGTTTCAATTGTTTTAATACTTCGGTTCAGCAGTTTGGCAATTTCTTTGCTGCTATGTCCAGATCCGATCAAATGTAGCACTTCAAATTCACTTGGCGTTAGGCTATTGATCAATTGCTCGTGCTCCGGGTTTTTGGTCACCATCCGATTCAGCAGCTTGACATTCATCTGCTTGCTCAGATAAACATTGCCCTTTAAGACTTCGCGGATGGCCGTGAGCAGTACCTCACCGGGCTCTTGCTTCATTACATAACCTAATGCGCCAGTCCGTAGTGCGCGTTCTGCGTAAACTGCTTCGTCATGCATTGAAACAAAAAGTACACGCAAGCGTGGTTTTAGCACATGCATATTTTTTATTATTTCAAAGCCAGAAATTGTTTTGAGAGTCACATCCAATAAAACAATATCGACATGATCATTTTTCTTGAGTATCGTCAGTGCTTCATTTCCGTCACCCGTTTCAGCACATACCTCTAAATCAGGCTCCATATTAATGAGCATCGCCATCCCGTGCCGCATCATGGCATGATCATCCACTAACATTACCTGTGCTTTTAAAGTTGACATATTTAGAGCATCTCTAAGAATCCAAATTTCGCCACAACACTTTGTTACTCACAAAAAAAGTTTCCATACATATCAAATATATGCTGCGTCACCATTTCTTGCTCGTACCTCGTTTTGCTTATAACTTTGAGTTTTTAGAGGCGCACTTAAGGCAAGTTCATTTCTAAACGAACTTCCGTACCCCCCTCAGGGTGTGATAAGAATTCTAATTTTGCACCAAGCTGATGAGCACGATATTGCATAATTTTAATGCCCATTCCTGATTTTGCGTCATGTTTTTCGCCACTTTCAACGAAACCACAACCATCATCAAAGATCGATAGACGAAGTATGTTTTCTGCGTGAGTCAAGGATATCGTAAGATGTTGCGCACCTCCGTGACGTATAGCATTATTTGCCGCTTCTTGTGCAATTCGATAAAGATTAAGTGCAAGGTTATTAGCTGTAGTGAATGTACCATTCTCACATACAAAATCACAAGTAATCTTATAAGTTGTCGCTATTCTCGAAACAAGTGTTTGCAGTGCCGCTATTAAACCATTGGTTTCTATCTCAAATGGTAGTAGCCCCTGTGCGAGTTGCTTAATTTGGACTACGGCAGCTTGTGCTTGTGCCGCAATAGAAGCGGCTACTGCTGGCATTGCCTCATTTCCTGTGGCAGCGATCTTTTTTTCCAACGCTCTGGCCTGATAGCCTATCGCAGCAATCTGCTGCCCGAGATTGTCATGTAATTCCTGCCCAATCGTATGTGCCTGTTCTTCGGCCACATAAACCAGTGCCTGTTCCAGTCGTTTGCGCTCAAGCCAACTCTCTAGGTCACTGGCAATGGCGTTAATAAGTTTCTTCTCCTCCAGTACCAGGTAGGGTTTATCTTCAGGATAGAACACACGTAATTGACCACAGACCTGACCATTGACAATAATCTCAGACCGATAGGTGTACGATGGAGCTTGTTTGGCACGCAAATGCTCATAGGCTTTATCGGTGATTTTAATCTTAGATAGTAATGGATGTATAAAACCCTGATCATACTTTCCGGAGGTAAATTGCCAGTCATCCAGTTCAATTACGGCTGTGGCTAAATTCGGGAATTGCATGGCAGGTATCAGATGTTCGAAAATATGCTGGCAAACATTATCCAATGATAGATCCAGTCCCATTCCACGACGAATTTCATATAGGCAGGTTATTTCCTTCAAACGCTTGCGTAGTTCAAGTTCTTTATGGCTTAGCTCTAAAGAAAATTGTTCGGCTTTTTCTTGAGCATTCTGAGCTTCTCGCCTAGATTTAATCAGTTTCTGCAAAAACCAGTTTAATAACAAAATCTCAGCAATAATCAATCCGGTGAGATATAAGATGATGATTTTTAATTGCTCAGTGACTGGCCTGAATAATTCTTCTTCATCTAACTTCAATACCATACCCAAACCGATCGTTTGTAAGGGTGCGTAGGCTGCAATTACTTGAATTTGACGGTAATCTTTCACAACCATAACACCGCTTTTCCCTGCTAACGCACTATTCATCGGCAGCATTTCATCTCCGACTGCATGCAACAAATACTTGAATCTCACGCCATCGACCTGGCTTATAAGGCAAGCAATATCTTGCTTACTTTCTTCCGGCGGTGCACACAATATGAACTCCCCGGTTTCACCAATCGATCTTATTTCACTAAAGCTACGAGTCAATTGTGGCAAGATGCTTTCTGTGGTGATGCTGCCGATACGCTGTCCATCTTGATCTAACACGTCTTCACTCGTATGTAAGATGAACTGTCCATCCCATAGTAAGGAAGTATTATTGGGCTTAGCTAGCGGTAATGATTGAGCTTGCTTATCAGAAAAATGGCCTACTTGTGACAATGCATTTCCATGCGCATCATAAGCAATTGCTGCAGAAAAGCCGATCTGAATCAATGAACTAACGTTCCGCTCCAGGTCATGTAACGCACTGAGATTGTTCGGCTGAACATTGAGCTGTTGCATGGATTGAACCAAAAATGGCCGTATTGCCAGTGCGTGCGTGTCTCCAAGGCCCTTTTCAATTTCATTTTCCAGCAGGAGTGCTTTACCTTGTAATGCTACATCCACTCCTCTATCTAGAGCAGATGCAATCTGTTGCCGCATCACGCTATAAACTGCAATGCCTGTCGTCAGCGTCAATCCCAGCAGCAAGAGGCCGGCGATGATGCTGATTTTTCGAGTCTCGCGAATTAAAAGCAAATCCTTCGCCTTATTTTATTATTGGGCATTTAGAAGCGGTCGCGACGATCACTCCAACTTAATGCATCTTGTATATAATAGGTAAATTGGCGCGCTTCATCAGAGTTTTTTGGTTTTAAATCAAGTATAAGAAGTGCGCGTCCGATTCCACGCCGCCGGTAACCCAGGGTTTGTTTCTTTACGATACGATCTCGCCAAGCACCAAAATTAATATAAGTATAGTTTTTGTTTGAATCAGGTGTTTCGAAATAGACATCTTCCTCCAAAGCAACATGAGTATGGCCTTCGCCGTGGATACGAAACCCATACTCCCGGTAAGCAGGAAGAAAGCCAGGAAATTTACGCATTTTCTTAAGACTAATCTTGGTGTCTCTATATCCGGAGAAATCTTGAAATCTTGCGAGGGATTTAGTCAGCCAATAAATCATTTCCAGTTCAATGCGATGGCCAGGAAATGTTCCCAGCACCATCAATATGAGTTTTGCGATACGTAGTAACGGGCCGATGAATCCGCCTGCGCTTTGGAAAGTAAAATCCCAACTCAGCCAGAGCTTGATACACTGGTATAAATTATCCTCAATGATGCGGGGCGCATCCGCACCTTTTCCTTCTGCACGCATATTGCGCGTTTCCAGCAGGATACGTTCGATAGCAGCGTAGGTTGGGCGGTATAAATCGAGCTCATCGAGGATTCTGCTCAGCCGAGTAATTTCTGGGCCCGGATCAATACCCATCGTTTTCTTCTGAACACTATAGGTTTCTAGTGCTGCCTTGGCTTTGTAGATAAAGGTCGATAGCAAACCGGCAGCAACACTGTCACCGAAACAGGCTGCGCGGAAGGGCTCAAAACGTGATTGTTGCCATAGTCCCAGATCCCATCCCTTATTAACATTCCAGCCTGCAATCGCTCGGGAATTATCTCGATCACGCCACTGACCATGGGTTAGGAACAGACGGAAACCACGATCGCCGTGATAGAACGGTAGCCAGGGGACGCTATCTTTTGCCAGGAATAAGCTTTCATCACCGTATTGACGACCTATCCACCGGCGATAATCTTCGGAGAGTTCCGCTACTTTCTGGCCAAGGCATTCTTCATAAAAGATTTTTAGGGCGATGGGATCTAACAGAATTTCCTTGTCGTGATTACCCAGCAAAACCAAAGTTTGAACATGTATGTCTTTTCCCTGAGGGCCTTTGCCTTTTAATCGATCTGGCAAGCGTTTGAGGAGATAAAAGAAATTGCAATGGGAATGTTGGTCATTATGGCAGTGGGGAGAATCAGGTGCTTGTCCATGAATGCTGGCTATTTTCTTGATGATGTCTTGAAGAATAATTGGGAATTCAGGGTGATCTCGTTGCCAAGGATACACACCCGCTTGAGCCCACGCGCTAGTACGGATCATGTCGATGACATCACCGTCCAGAACCAGGGTTAATTCTTCAATGGCTCTGGAGATGCATGTTTCCACCACTTCTTCAAAAAATGCTTCCCATACCGGTTGTTCGGCACTTTGGCTTCCTACTGTACCGTCAGTAAAATGCACATCGCTAATGCATACACACAAACGATTGGGACGTTCGGGATCTGACAAATCTGAAATATCATCGAGTAAGGCTAAATTTTCTGGAAGTGGCAAGGATGGAGACACAGTTACACCATTAATGAAATGATTGAGTTTTGACGATCAAGCCCATTAACCATAGATTTCATACAATTCACCTAACAAGAAGCGGGCGAAACGCCCTTTGATTGCAATTTCTTCTGTGAGGGTTGTCGTTTCGGTAGCTTGGAATCCTTTGATCCAATCCTTGATGCTTGCCAAGGATAAGCGTAGTGTGCCGATGGCTACGAGATCACCATCTTCCAAATGCCCTTTAAATAGTTTTAGGCTCAGATTGGACAAATCACGCCACATATCGAGGCCAGGGTCGTTGTGCAGGATTTGTTCCAGGAGCATGCTGTAACTTTGTTTATCTTTTTCTAGGCCAAACTCATAGACGATTTTACGAGTCCTTTTCGATACATTTTCCAAACTGAAGCGACCATAAGTGATCATTCTAAATGAGCCCAGCGAGTCGTTACTCAGATGGCCGGTGATTCTCGCGTTATGGGCCGGATCATTCAGAAAATTATCGAGCTGATTTATGTGAATGGTCAGGCTCAATTTTAAAGTCTCGTTTACGCCGGGATGACCTTGAAAATTTACATGACCATTTAACTGTTGTGAGAAACGAATGCCCGGTGTTGCGTCTTGCATGCGCGAAGGGTTAATGGGAATCTGATTCTGAGGTGTTATAAGATTCTTCAGATACGCTTTGCCGTCTGCATAACCCATTTCAATCAAAGTTGCATGGTCAATTTTACCGAGGTATAAATCCGGATCCAATGGCAATGGATGTTCAGGGCGGATGACGTGAACCTGGATGGGTCGGGTTTGCCCATACGGACTATCGCCTTTGACGATACGCTGATTAAGCTCCCTGATAGTTTCCAAATGATTATTTAATGCAGTATTGGCGCTAACTTCCAGCATTTGCACATAGAGATGTAATACGCCGCCACGATAGACACCAGTATTACCCAAGCCCCATAAAACCCAGATTTCTTCTGCGCCCTGTTTGACCGTTTCAATAAGATTGGCATCCTGTACAAAACCCGTGTCCAGATAAATGCCACCTTCCTTACGCACCGGTGGAAAAACGCCTGGCAATGACATGCCCGCAATTACCATGTCTTCATCAATATTTTGATGAGAAATGGTCTTGACGGCTTTATTCGCGTAATCCAGGACGTTATAGTTTGCGCTAACCGCATTTACTTGATGGATAGCCTTAAAATCAATACCAAAATGAGGTAATACTTTGCTGCGAAAACCATCAGCATCTCCAAGGCCTTGCAGATTCGCGACTTTAAGATAATCCTCGAGTGGGAGGAATGAAATGGTGTCAATCAAACGTAGTGTACGCCAGCGTTGACATATCTCCACGGGTGGAAGCCCTGATAACAGCATGGACAAATTCAGACTACCTCCGGATGTACCATCCATGAATTGGAAGGCGATACCGGCTTCCTCTAAGGCAACCATGATACCCGCCTGGTAGGATAAACGTAGACCTCCGCCTGGTAATACTAAGGCCCGTTTAGGCTCACCAGGATTTTGAGGAGCAGCCAGGTGAACAGATATGCCTGTATTCATGGTAAAAGACCTTAACGGTTAAAGTTGCCAAATGTTTCACCAACGATAGGAGCGCTTGGCGGGGAAGGCCACGTTTCATCCTGCGGTAAATCGATGACGCTTTCAAAGCCTTCCGGGGGTGTTAAGGGAGGCTCGGCCTGGTGCAAGAACCATGATTCAATATGATCATCAAGGGTGCCGACTACACCGGGAATAAACGCAGTCATCAAAGGCTGATTTTCAATATCCAATGTTTTCAGGATATCAGCGCGTGGATGATCGCCTAACACCAGCTTGGCCTTGGCGAATCGAAACAGTTTCATGCCCGCGCGGCCCTTGATATAGATACTTGATTTCATCAGCATGCCGCGGAAAGCGCAGTAATTAACCGCAGGGACATTCAACAATGGCAGAAAGGAGAACGAAGGGCGAGCAATTTCTATATAGGTCACTAATTGACCATCTAAATCGTATTGACTGCTGACTGTTTTATCTCCGATGTTAAAGTCAAGATTGCCTTGATGCTTGGGCATACCCCAGATACCTTTGCCACCTTTGACAGAAACTTTTGTGGATACAGGTAATTCAAGGACATATTGACCCGTGCCAAAGGTATTCATCAGTAGCAAAGGAAGTAGGGGAGGGGCAGGCTTGAGCCCATGGGTGCAAGCGATACCGATACTATATTCAATATATTTGCCAATATTTGTGCCCAAATAATTGATAACTGCGACAACCAACAATCCTTTATTGTTTCGTAGCCTTATGGGATGGACTTCGGAGGGTAATGCGGCCTTAGCTTTGTCAGCATTGATGGGAAATACTGCCATCAATACAGGAGATGGTGTGCACTGTACAGGTAACTGAAAAGGAATGCCATCGACGAGGGAATGCTGGCCGGAAGCCACTTTAATTCGCTTGGGAATACCCATATTTATTATCTCCAGGTTATTTAGCTAGTTCTCTGATCATGATGGGAAATACGTCACGTGCGGCATTTTTACCCATAAATATATCCAAGTGGCTGTAGTCAGGCAGTTTATGCAAGGTGTGAAAATTAGGTTGCAGTTTGTCAAAATAGGCCCAAGATTTCTCTTGGCTTTCCGGAAGAAAGCAACGGTTTTTACCACCGCAAAAAAAAGAAAAACGTGCGTTAGTTTTTGGGGGGGTTACACCAAAATCTGCCGGCAACTCAGGGAAGCCTTCCACGGCGACCAGATTGCCTTTTTGTACACAGCGAGCCATTTGCTTGAAAAACCGTAATGGCACATTGCCAAATTCTTCCTTGAGCCATTCATGAGTGTCTTCACTGAGATTCTCATGCCGCCATAAAGCAGGAAAACCGCTCCCATAGGTGAAACTGACTAGCTTGCAGACGGTGTTGTTGCATTCATGGTGCGTTAGCTTAACCATAGCGGTCATTAATTTCGCAATCCAGGTGGGTGCTTCCACGCCCCAGTGAGGATTCACATAAGGCGTGAGTGCATTTACCAGCGGAACGACGAAATTGAGTTTGAATTTTGACCAGGTGGGTACAACCGGGTGTACGGTTACCGCATTGGCAACGATGGTCTTTACCTGAGGGACCAGACCCGCCATGGCGGACATCATGAAACTGGTAGAGCCTTGACAATGGATAATCGCTTTAAGCGTTTCCTGGCCCGTTTCTTCGCAGATTTTCCGGACTGCATACGGATGATCATAAAGTGCGGCTTGATCCAAGGTCCAGGTATTTGCCGGAAAATCGATGCTAGCACGCCAATTTTCCAACCAAACATCGTAGCCAGCAGCTATGAGTGCATCGACAATGGTTTCTTTTTCGGGTGCACGAAAGATATTCGCTCGTACGCCCGCACCATGAACTAAGATGACTGGTCCTTGCGTGGGGGGCTGAGTAGCAGAGCGCACATTGATCAGATTCAACGCCATGCCATCTCCTGCGGTAAAAGGGACGATACGTTCCGTCAGATTCATGATGTAATCCTTTGGTAAGTCAGCAATTGCTAAAATCAGGGTTCGATCAATTCCGCGATACGTTCTGCTAGCGCTGCGATCGTACGTGAAGGATTCAACCCAACGGCTTTTGGAATAATCGATCCATCGGCAATGTAAAGGCCGGGATGGCCAAATACTTCTCCCTTATGATCTACAACACCATCCGCATTGTGCGTACCCATACGGCAACCGCCCAGGGGATGGGGCGTAATCAAATTTTTCAGAACTGTCCAAGTCAAAGGGACCATGGCTTCGCCGCCGGTTACTTTGGAAAGTTCTTTATGCATGTCGATCAATGCTTGCACGGCACCTTCGGATTCCTTGATATCCCAGTCCAATTGCATCTTGTGACGGAAAGGAGGTATCCAACTGCGAGAAAGCTTCAACACGCCATTCGATGCATCGACTGCTTGTCCAAACCACGGCATGACCGATGATAATGGGCTCTTGTTTCTAACCAGTGACTGCAAGGTACTGAAGAAGTGTCCGTAATGATGATCCTTACTTAAACCAGTGACTGCATCTTTCATCAGATTTGGAAAACCGCCATCTTGCACCCAAAAACGTTCTCCTTTGAAAGACTTATCCAGAAAATCAATGGCACTTGTGATCGTCGGTCCATGCGTGGGTGAAACATCACGGTTTCTATAGACTGTAGGCGTGAGAAAATCGCCATTAGAGCTCCAACCGGTACCCAGCACCCGGCTGATATTAGGCAAGGTGCCATATTGATCACGGCAACGAAGCAGCAACTCGTTCGTTCCCATAGTGCCGGCTGCAACAATGACCTTCTTAGCGTTTAAAAAACCCGGCATGAGTTTTTGTTTATCGATATCAATAACATTGAAATCAACACGATAACCTTGTCCATTGTGTAGCGGTGTAATGCGCTGCACCAGATGAAGCGGCTTAACGACTGCGCCATGCTGTTCCGCAAGCGGAATGTAATTTAAATCGAGGGTATTGCGAGCCTTAACCTGACACCCAATATCACAATTTCCACAATGGACGCATGTTCCTTGCTCTTGACCAAAAGCATTGATGTGATATTTGGTATGCTGATCACCAAAAGCATCGGGGCCGTCATAGTTGAAGTCGGGATCAAAGGTGACAGCTAGCGGCATTTTGCGAAAGCGATTACCATAGCCACCTTTGTCAGCGGCTTCTTTCATCAGTTTCATTTTAGGCGGCCACTGATTATCGGGGACTTCCTGCACGTTGAGCATTTTGCCTGTTTTGTCGTAATAAGGCTTCAGGGATTCATAGGTGATTTCCTTGGGCCAGCCCGCATCGAAAACAAAGGGTTCGGCTTCGACAAAAATATTCGCGTAAATCAGCGAACCACCCCCCACACCGCTGCATTGCGCAACCGCCATGTCAGGATAGGCACGGATATCAATCCAGCCATTTAATTCAGCCGGTTTTTCATTGGACCACCACCAGGCATCCTTGGGATCGCGGGGATAATCCTTGACTTCCCAGCGGCGGCCCCGTTCAAGAATACAAACTTTTAATCCTTTTTCTGCCAATCTACAACCAGTAATGGCACCACCAAAACCACTGCCAATGACAATAACATCATAATGCAGCGTTTCATCATGCGATTTATCGAGCAACTGCTTGCCAAATTTCGGAATGATATAGCTGTCCCATAATTTTCCAGTAAAGAACGCGCCAAACTTTTCAATAGCGCGTGCTTTTTCAGCTAGATTTTTGGCTCCCGGCACTTCGATGGTAGAAAGCAGATCTGCGAGTTGCTTGACTCCAAGTGTCAGAATTCCCGCACCTATGACCGGCCCCTGTTTATCTTTACCCTCATACAAGCAGGTATATAGCGTGGTGGTGTCGGACCAGAGATCAAAACCCGGGTCATCTTTGACGTCTTTGTGGCCTGCTAAATAGTAATCCTTGCCTTCATGTTGGAAAGCCAGCTCGTAGACCATGTAAGTCATATCAGGGTCATCAGTGGGCTTGAATAAATTGAATACACCTGAGTTTGCCGTGATTCCCATTCCTAAAGGCGGGAAATCTATCGTGCCTGTCAAGGATCCCAGATGATTTGGATCGCTCAAGAAGCGGTCTAAATCATCTAAACTGACCTTGGCATGCATAGCCAGCCGTGTTCCATTTTGCTTGCCTGCATTGGCGCCTTCGGCTGGATCCGCGGCACCAAGTGCGAAATAACCCGACATGGTTTCTTTGAACGTCAAAGACATATTCATAGCCCTTTTCCCAAAAATGAATTAAAAGATAAGAATTTCAATGGGTTTACTAGCTGACCTTAATTAAATAATGCTCTCGGAATAAAATGCTGTCAAGTGGAGACGTGTCCCAAAAAATGTTTGGTAATTTTCATGCATTTATAGTCTTGCAGAGAGATTTGTAATGTTAAATTCAAGATGGATAGGAAAACACCTAGAATAGCGGTAATAGTTCATGCTATTTTCCGCTTGACTGAATGCCAAGGTAGCTATTTCAAACAAAAATATTAGAAATGACATGAACGATTCCCTCGAAACAATTCGACAGCAAATCCACGCTTTGCGTGAAACCATCGAGAAACACAATTATTATTATTATGCACTGAGTGCACCCATCATTCCGGATGCGGAATACGATCGAATATTCCGTGAATTGCAACAGCTTGAGCAACGCTACCCTCAATTAGTGACGCCTGATTCTCCTACCCAGCGTGTGGGAGCCTCGCCTCTCAAGGAGTTTGCCCAAATTACTCATCTTACTCCAATGCTGTCGCTGAATAATGCGTTCGAAGATGCGGAAGTAGAAGCTTTTGATCGGCGACTACGCGAGGAGCTCAAGATCGAGGCTGTTGAATATACGATAGAGCCTAAGTTCGATGGGTTGGCAGTCGGTTTAACCTATGAAAAGGGGGTATTGACGAGCGGAGCGACGCGTGGTGATGGCTATACGGGGGAAGACATCACACTTAATTTGCGCACCATTAAATCGATCCCATTGCGCTTGCCTATCCACCAACCACCTGCGTTACTTGAAGTACGGGGCGAAGTACTGATTCTGAAGGCGGATTTTAAGAAACTCAACCTCGAGCAACAAAAAAAGGGTGAAAAGCAATTTGCCAATTCACGCAATGCTGCGGCAGGTTCACTCAGGCAGCTCGATCCAAGTATCACAGCGAAACGGCGATTAACGTTTTTTGCCTATGGTGTTGGCGTGCATGAAGGTGAACCGGCTCCTTACCGTCGGCATAGTGAAGTGATGTCCTACCTGGCGACGCTGCATTTTCCCGTAGTAGGTGAATACAAAGTGGTTACTGGTGTAGCGGCTTTGCTGGCTCACTTCCGTCAGATGGCCGCTTTGCGTGATAAATTGCCTTACGATGTCGATGGGGTTGTTTATAAAGTGAATGATTTGACGCAACAAAAACAGCTTGGTTTTGTTTC
>CAYNXU010000033.1:0-11583 GCA_964401225.1 uncultured Nitrosomonas sp. | reverse complement strand
CTCGATAGGAGGTCACTTAAATATAAGGAGAATGTGCCACCGGTCGCACTCAACAACATTGAACTAGACGTAATTAAGATGAAAGCGACAACATCTCGCCCTCTTTCAAAAATATTTTTAGATTCGATTACGTTTCTTAACATAAGTGCACCGACTACAGGAGCAAGGGTATTGCCTAGAGCGATCACAAGTGCGGGAAGAAGTGTGAGTTCGCCAGTAGTTAAATTAATTAAGAGTGCCCCGAGTAAAATGCCGGGCCAACATGCCAAACCCCATACCATGACTGCAGCAAGTGCTATCCCGGAGGAAGGCCAAAACAATGTAATATTTGAACCCACAAAAGGCATACTGAGTCCGAACTTGCCAGCTATAAAATAAGCTGCGGTTAATATGATAATTCGTAGCCAAAAAGAGCCAGGCAAGGTGAGGGAGTATGACTTCATTATGGTTTCATATTAAGGGTGAGCTGAGGCTGTGAATGATATAAAAATCAATGGGTTGTGGAGAAGATTAATGGCTGCTGTTCTAATTGCGCAAAATAGCATGATCCTCTGGTAACATATCGTTTATTGATTGTTGCTTATTTGTAAATCCTGGCAGGTTACAACGCACACACACTTCTTTCATATTTAGTACTTATGCATAGATTGATTAAAGCTCATTATATTATTTGAGTTTGATTTTATGTCATACACATTTTTAGTGGAGCTATGATGTTGTGCTGTAGTGAAAAAAGCAATACCAGAAAAATTACAAACTAAATAACTAATTGTTAATTCTCTAATTTTTTCAGTTAACCAATGAAGTTACGCCTAAATGACAATAAAGAAAGGAATATTTGATGTCTAATTGGTACTTGGATAATCCACAATCGATTGGGCGAACGCCTTTAGTTCGACTTAATCGTATTACTGAAGGTGCTGCAGCCACGGTGCTGGCTAAGATCGAAGGACGTAACCCAGCCTATTCCGTAAAATGTCGTGTCGGTGTTGCGATGATCGAAGATGCTGAGCGCCGGGGACTGCTTGGTCAAGGTAGGGTATTGGTGGAACCTACGAGTGGCAATACCGGCATCGCCTTGGCTTTTGTTGCCGCTGCAAGGGGTATTCCCTTAACCTTGACGATGCCGGAAACCATGAGTGTCGAACGTCGGAAATTACTGATTGCTTTCGGTGCTAATCTGGTTCTGACGGAAGGTGCGCGAGGCATGGGGGGAGCTATTGCAAAAGCCAATGAAATCGTTGCTGCAAATCCTGAACATTATGTTTTATTACAACAATTTAAGAATCCAGCCAATCCGGCAATACATGAACAAACGACGGGCCCTGAAATTTGGCAAGATACCGATGGTGCTATCGATATTTTTGTTGCAGGAATAGGAACGGGCGGTACGATGACAGGTGTTTCCCGTTATCTTAAGCAAAACAGAGGTAAGGCGATAACGTCCGTTGCGGTTGAGCCGGCGGCTAGCCCTGTCATTACGCAACAGCTTTCAGGCCAACCTTTGGTACCGGGACCACACAAGATTCAAGGGATTGGCGCTGGCTTTGTGCCAGACAATCTCGATCTTTCTTTAGTGGATGAAGTTGAGCTAGTTAGTAATGAGGAGGCGATATTGTATGCGCGTCGCTTGGCTCGGGAAGAAGGAATTATTTCGGGTATTTCCAGTGGGGCAGCAGTCGCAGCAGCGATCCGGCATGCCAAGCGTCCGGACAATGCAGGGAAAACGATAGTTGTTGTTTTGCCAGATTCCGGTGAACGTTATTTGAGCAGTATACTGTTTGAGGGCATGTTCAATGAGCAGGGGTTGAATATAGAGTGACTAATGTCAATAGAATCAGCGATCTCCAACTAAGGAGCACGTATCTTGAGATTGATCATATCGTCGGTGAATTACGTGCTTTACGGATTGCTTCATTGGAGAATCGGCAGGGGCATAGACGACCTCCCAAACTTCCTTCACGTAAAATCTTGGTGGGCGTTGCAGAAGGCTTGAGTGCGGCAATGTTTCCAAATCGGTTAGGCTCAGCGGATTTAGCGGATGAAGGGGTGGATCATTACGTTGGACATACGCTGAACACAACGCTGCGCGCACTGCTGGTGCAAATACAACACGAGTTGCATTTCAGTTCCAATTTGGAAAGTTTGAATGATGAGGATCGTGAACGTGCAATAGAGATCACACAGGCGTTCGCTAAGCGTTTGCCCGTGATTCGTAGCTTGCTGGAAACCGATATTGTTTCCGCTTATGAGGGAGATCCGGCAGCTCACAGCATGGATGAGGTTCTTGTCTGTTACCCGGGGATCATGGCAATTACATATTATCGGTTGGCGCATGAATTGCATCTGCTAGGCGTACCGCTGATTGCGCGCATGATTTCAGAAATAGCGCACTCATTGACTGGGATAGAAATACATCCCGGTGCTCAAATCGGTGGTAGCTTTTTTATTGATCATGGTACGGGTGTTGTTATTGGAGAAACTGCCATCATAGGCCGGAATGTGCGGCTTTATCAGGCAGTAACATTGGGTGCCAAACGTTTTCCGGTAGATGAGCATGGTGCTTTAGTGAAAGGCATTCCACGTCATCCCATCGTCGAGGACGATGTTGTGATTTATGCAGGAGCAACCATCTTGGGACGCATTACGATCGGACGTGGTTCAACAATTGGCGGGAATGTCTGGCTGACACGCAGTGTGCCTCCGGGTAGTCATATCACTCAAGCGCAGATGCGTCATGAAGCGTTTGAGGGTGGTGCGGGAATTTAGCCCGAATATTTCATCAATTGACACGCGCCTTCACTTGTCCTTTGATTAATAAGAAAGATTTTGTTCGGTCGGGTGCATGAATCGCTACACCACTCCTTCACAAAATATTTTTATTAATTAAAACTCTGCGTGATTATCATGTGAATTTATGAAATATTCGAGCTAGATCGATATATTTGAGGAGTAACCATGACAATCCATAAGCTTTCTCTGACGCTTGATGATGCCAAAAGAATTGCCGCTGCAGCGGAGGCAGAAGCCAATCGTAACCACTGGTCAGTGGTGGTTGCCATCGTAGATGAAGGAGGCCACCTTCTTTATTTGCAACGACTTGACAATACTCAGTATGGCAGCATTAAGGTCGCCATACAGAAAGCCAGATCATCTATCGCTTTTCGTCGGCCAACGAAGGCGCTGGAAGAGCAGGTCGGCCAGGGACATGTGCGTTATCTGGGTTTGCCTGGCGCAGTGCCTATTGAAGGTGGATTACCGATAATACTCGAAAATCAATTCTTGGGGGCGATCGGTGTGAGTGGTGTGAGATCTCATCAAGATGCACAAATTGCACAAGCGGGACTTGATGCACTCCAATCAGAGTCTCGGTGATAGTTGATTTCATTTACAACGTTGGGGTGAAGCTAGGAGGCTGTCCGAGAATAGACTGATCTACTGCGAACGAGCCTGATTGGCCGGATTTTCCGATTATTTTCGTTAAATAGAACGACTATTCGCCTCAAATAATCGAAAAATCCTGCTCAACCAGCCTCGCTCTCGCTACGACCGCTATTCTCAGACAGCCTCCTAGGATAGTATTTGTGCCTGGTAATCACCAAAGGTAATTGGCCATATTGGCTACTTGTGTTCATAGTGCTCTTGAGCGGAATGAATGGAGTTTTTTTATACTCATCGCACCTCGAAATTCGGTTCTTATCATCCCTCATCCAGCCTTCTCCCAGCGGGAGAAGGTATAGACGCCAAATTTTGAGGTGCGAAGTGTATACAATTAAACTACAAAATATTTAACGACTAATCTTTCTGGGGATTGTATGGGGCTATTGACTATGGTACATAATATGCCTAGAACGCAATATAGATGATCGGCTGCCGCAATGGCTTCGGTACAAGCATATTTGAATCCCTTTCCTATCGTATTCTCTTCTTGCCCGCTATCTTTGAATTTAAGTGCCAACTCGTCACATAACTGATTCGTTTTATTTTGTGCTTGCTGCAGGCTCGTATAAATAGAACTATCAATATTTATATGAATATTCATATCCTGAATGGCAGCTATGGTTTCTGCAGCGAAAGCGGTATCTGCCGCTATTTGTGAGGTTAATCTGTTTAATTGAGATTGTGTCGGCTGGGTATTTTTCAGTATATCAAGGTTGCGGATACTTTCCGCTATTATTTCTAGACTGAAAGCATGTAAGTTAGAATGAAGCTTGCTCAATTCTATCATCTTGTTTTCCTAATGAGGATGCGCTTCAGTTATTAACGCATAATTACCAAAAATCTTTAGAGTGTGATATGAAAAATTATCAAACCATCTGGCAGAGTGTCAGAAAATAGGCTGATCGACTGCGGATGAACTTGCCAGATGGATAACATTCCATCATTTAATTGCTGTTTTTGTAAGAAGGTAGCTCATTTCTGGTCGAGTGATTCGAGATTTTGGTGATGGAAAAAATGCTGTTTATACTTTATATTGTGGAAATTAACAGGCAGTAATTATGCATTAAACATAAAAATTCCGATAGTCTAGCATTGTATTTCATTCGTAGGGTAGATACAGCTTTTTTGTGTTTATTGTCCGCTATACTTTCTTGCATATAGCAAACTGCATTTATTTTTAATGAATTCAACGCAGATCAGCCGCTAACGGAAGCATCGAATCTTGATCGAGAATTGACTCACTCGAATATTTCATTAATTGGCACACGACCTCAAAATTTCTGTATTAATTAAAACCGTGCGTGATCATCACGTGAATTAATGAAATATTCGGACTGAAAATGTGCATTTCAATCAAAGGATGTAAACTAGCCGCTTATCTTTGTAATTATCAATCATTAACACATGGATCTACTTACTCAAGGATTATTAGGTGCTAGCCTTGCACAGGCGGGTACGCGACAGAATGAGATGCGCATTGCGACCGGCGTTGGATTTTTTGCTGGACTGCTGGCCGATGCAGATATTCTGATACAGTCATCTAATGATCCACTCCTAACGATTGAATTCCATCGTCATTTTACACATTCTATCTTTTTTGTTCCATTCGGAGGGTTAATTGCTGCCTTTATTCTGTGGCCATTTCTCCGTAAACGGGTACCGTTTACACGGTTATACTTATTCTGCTTTCTGGGTTATTGCTTGAGCGGCGTATTGGATGCATTGACGAGTTATGGCACCCATTTATTTTGGCCAATCAGCGAGGGGCGAGTTGCGCTCAACATCATTTCGGTCATCGACCCTATTTTTACCTTGATCCTGTTGTTTGCGGTCATCTATGCTTATAAGAAGCATGCGGTTGTTGCTGCGAGAGTGGGCCTGTTTATCGCAGGAATTTATCTGATATTCGGATGGATACAGCTACAACGAGCGGAAGGGATTTCAGCCGACCTGGCTGCTTCTAGAGGGCATGTCATTGAGCAATTGCTGGTAAAACCTACCTTGGCTAATTTGATATTGTGGCGCTCCATTTATGAAACGGATGGTGAGTTTTATGTCGATGCAATCCGTGTGGGTTTGTTTTCGGAACCGCGTATCTACCCCGGGGAGTCCATCAAAAAATTTGTACCCTATTTGCATCTTGATGGATTGCCTGAAGATTCAGTATTGGCGAAGGATATTTCTCGCTTTACAGTTTTTTCTGATGGTTTTGTTGCGATCCAGCCTGAGCGACCTGATCTATTGGTTGACGTACGTTACTCAAATTTGCCCACAACGATAGCCCCATTATGGGGCATTGAGATGGATTTGCAAAATGTTGGTCAACATGCACATTATCGGTTATTCAGGGATGCATCCAAAGAAACGCGACAAAAATTTCTCGCCTATCTCATGGGTAAAGCTATAGAGGAGTAATGAGTATTTGCTGCTTGATAACGATAATCAACCAGCCTGTTAGGTTATGAGTTCGAAGATATATTTTCGGGAATGATCGTACGTAATTCATGGAATAAAGTACGAAAATTCTTAGCCGGCTTCCCTGCAAGCTTTTCTTTGATAGTGTTTCGTACGAGTGTCCGCAAATGCTGTAAATCAGCATGGGGGAAATGTTGTCCAAACTCAGTAAAAGCTGTTTCGTCGGTCAACAGACGCTCGCGCCAGCGTTCCAGAAGATGTAGCCATGCTGTATGGTGTATGCTGGAACTTTGCCACACATTGATTTTTTCCTGAATGGGCACGGTATCAATTTCCCGCATCAGCTTACCAATATATTGTAACTGTCGTCGTCGTGCGCCATGCTTGGTTATGCGTTTAGCCTCAAGGATGGCATCGACGAGTATTTCTGGTAAATCAAATTCGGCTATTTGCTTGGTATCAAACGTAACTAATTGTTCGCCTAAATCCTGCAGTGCATGCATGGCGTGCTTTCGGCGTGTCTTGCTGGGCTGCGATTCCGACTCGAGATCGTTAGTTAAGTCATCTTGCATGGCGGGTTGTGTAATTCAATCATAAGAAGCTGTTATCATAACGCTCTTTGCGAGAGAATCTTATTAAAATTGTCTTGCGATAGTTATATTGATCTTGTCGAGAATTGATCTTCATTAAACCAATTTATGAATAACGATATTACACCATCACACCATTTTTCATATCCCTTCGAAAGGCTACAACAGATTGGGCGAGATATGCTTGATCATGCTAGAAAAGGAGGGGCCAGTGCATGTGAAGCTAATGTATCTGATGGTTGCGGATTGAATGTTACTGTCCGGCAGGGTGCTGTAGAAACCATTGAGCATACGCGCGATAAGGGCTTGTCAGTGACTGTGTACATTGGCCAGAAACGAGGCAATGCAAGTACCTCGGATTTCTCTCCGAAAGCCATCAGTGATACGGTGGCGGCTGCATTATCTATCGCACGGCATACCGCGGCGGATGATTGTGCCGGGTTAGCCGATGCTGATTTACTGGCAAATTCGTTTCCTGATTTTGATTTGTATCATCCTTGGGAGTTGTCCGTTGAACAAGCAATCGAGCTTGCAAAAGGATGTGAAGCTGCAGCGTTTGCGACCGATAAGCGCATTACTAACTCAGAAGGCGCAACAATTTCACTGAGTACTTCTCAGTTTGTGTACGCGAATAGTCTCGGATTTATGGGGGGGTACCCTATTTCAAGGCATAGCGTAAGTTGTGCAGTTATTGCAAGCGAGCGCGAGGTAATGCAGCGTGATTATTGGTATAGCGTAGCCCGTGATGCTGTTGATCTGGAGCCTATCCATGAGGTGGGTAGAAAAGCAGGCTTGCGCAGTATTGCCCGATTGGGAGCAAAAAAAATTGCTACCTGTGAAATGCCCGTATTATTTGAAGCTCCGATCGCCTCAAGTTTGATCGGGCATTTTACGCATGCCGTGAGCGGCGCGAACCTTTATCGTAAATCCTCATTTTTGTTAGATAGTATGGGAAAGCAAGTCTTCGCGCCGGATATTCGAATACGTGAACTTCCTCATATCAAGAAAGGACTAGCAAGTTGTGCATTTGATGACGAGGGGGTTGCTACACACGAACGGAGTGTTGTTGAAAACGGTATTGTGCAGGGGTATTTTCTGGGAAGCTATTCGGCACGTAAACTTGGTATGCGGTCCACTGGCAACGCAGGAGGAAATCATAATCTCGTTTTAGAAAATGCTTCAGCGTTGCCATTCAACGAGTTGCTGAAAAAAATGGGAACAGGATTGCTCGTTACAGAATTACTTGGACATGGGGTGAATAGTGTGACAGGGGATTATTCTCGTGGTGCTAGCGGTTTTTGGGTAGAAAACGGTGAGCTTTGCTATCCCGTGGAAGAAATCACCATAGCGGGTAATTTAAAAGATATGCTACGCGAGATTGTGGGGGTAGGAACCGATACCGTTGTGCGTGGTTCCAAACAATGCGGATCAATGCTAATAGCACGGATGACGGTCGCTGGGCATTGAGTGGGCGGTCTGTAGAAGCATCATTGTGAAACAGTTGATGATTTGTATTGTGGATAGGAACGGCTTCTAAAGTGTGCTGAGATCTCACTTATCTGATGCAGCGTATTATTTTTTCTTTAGATAAAATAAAAATTCACCTGCTGTTTCATCCAATGATAATAATTGATTGCCTGTTTGATCGGCAAAAACTTGGAAATCAATGACAGCGCCGGGATCCGTCGCAACAATCTTAAGTATTTCTCCATGAGCCATGTCAGCGAGTGATTTTTTTGTGCGCAAGATAGGGAGTGGGCAGACTAAGCCACGCACATCAAGCTCCTTATCAAAATTCATATTTTTTTCTCTTTGATGTCATAATTAATAGTAATTAATTTTACTGTGTGTAGCTTGCGGTGCCAAATGCGCTGATTTCAGATTATTGAAACAGCCCACTCGAATTATTCTACGATAGTTCTTTTTTTTAACTTCATTATATGCCGGTTAATATTCCTTCCTTATTACCTCAACAATTGATACCTGTTCGCGGCATTTCATTGGGTGTTGCAGAAGCAGGGATCAAACGACCCGACCGTAAAGATCTGTTAGTTATCGCGCTCGATGACCATGCCAGTGTTGCAGGTGTTTTTACTAGAAACCGTTTTTGCGCTGCACCGGTTGTCATTGCCAAAGCGCATCTTTCTACTGCCGATTCAGTGCGTGCATTAATCATTAATACGGGTAATGCTAATGCAGGTACGGGAGAGGAAGGAATTCTGCATGCGCGTACTACATGCGAGCAAGCGGCAAAGTTACTTGGCTGTCTTCCTCAGCAAGTGCTTCCATTCTCGACAGGCGTCATTATGGAACCTTTACCTGTTGAACGCATTATTGATGGGTTGCCACGCGCAGTGGGTGATCTTAAACCGGATAATTGGTTTGCTGCAGCAAATGCGATCATGACTACAGACATCGTTCCTAAAGGCGTTTCAAGTCAAATTCAGATTGATGGTACGATGATTACGATAACGGGCATTGCCAAAGGATCGGGCATGATTCGTCCGAACATGGCAACCATGCTGGGCTATATTGCAACCGATGCTAATATCTCTCAGCCACTGCTACAGGAGATGGCACGTTATGTTGCGGATTATTCGTTCAATCGGATTACGGTCGATGGAGATACTTCAACCAATGATGCGCTGATGCTGTTGGCAACAGGAGCTGCTTCCCATCCGCAAATCACCGATTCACAAAGTAATGCATTCAGTCAACTACAAGATGCCATTCTGACGGTGGCTGTGCAGTTAGCACAGATGATTGTGCGCGATGGCGAAGGTGCAACTAAATTCATCACGATACAAGTAGAAAAAGGAAAAACGCAGGAAGAATGTGCGCAAGTGGCGTATGCAATCGGCCATTCACCCTTAGTCAAAACAGCTTTCTTTGCTTCTGACCCAAATTTAGGCAGGATCCTCGCAGCCATTGGCTACGCAGGTATAGATGACCTCAGCGTCGATAATATCCAGCTTTATCTCAATGAGATACTGGTTGCTGAACAGGGTGGTCGCGCCAAAAGTTATCGAGAGGAGGATGGCCAACGCGTGATGAAACAATCCGAGATCATAGTGCGTGTGATATTGAATCGAGGGCTAGCTGAATGCACAATATGGACGTGTGATTTCTCATATAACTACGTGAGAATTAATGCCGATTATCGTAGCTGATCGACAATGAGCAACTTTGATACACTTTGCGATCGGTTAGATACATTGCTAACTCGTATTGAGAATGTGCTTCCTGCCAGACAAACCGAATCTGATCTGGATTCTGCAATTGCCTTCCGTTGGCGAAAATTTTCAAATACGGGTTATATCCAACCGATTTTTTCTCCCCATAATATCGTTCTCGATGCATTGCAAGGAATCGATGAGCAAAAGCAGCTTATCGATCAAAATACGCATCAGTTCGTATTAGGTTATCCTGCCAATAATGTTTTGTTGACCGGAGCACGGGGGACAGGAAAATCTTCGCTGATCAAAGCACTGCTGAACAAATATGCAAATAAGGGGTTGCGCTTGATCGAAGTGGAAAAATACCATCTTATTGATTTGCATGATATTGTTGAACGGGTTTACCAACGACCAGAGCGTTTTATTTTATATTGTGATGATTTGTCATTTGAAACGGATGAACCTGGCTATAAGACGCTAAAAGTTGTGCTGGATGGCTCTATTGCAATGGTATCCGATAACGTACTTGTTTATGCGACATCCAATCGTCGGCATTTGATGCCTGAATCCATGCGGGATAATCTCGCTTCCCGTCATATCGATGCCGAGATTCACCACGGTGAGGCTATTGAAGAAAAGATTTCATTGTCGGAACGTTTTGGACTTTGGCTATCGTTTTATCCCTTTGATCAAGCGCAATATCTGGAGATCGTTCATTACTGGCTTACGTTTTTTGGTATCCAAACAATGACTTCACTGATGCGAGAGGAGGCTTTGCAATGGGCGCTTGGGCGAGGCTCACGAAGCGGTCGAGTGGCCTGGCAATTTGCGCGTAATTGGGCTGGAAAGCATCAGTTGCTTCACAGTTCATTTCATACTAACGCACGGTAATGGGTTAATAAGCCATCCGATGACACAATCTACCCCGGTAGTTGAAGTGGCTGCAGCAGTGATCATGCGTCCAGATGGGCGTTTTTTACTGACGAGCAGACCAGTGGGAAAGCCGTATGCGGGTTATTGGGAGTTTCCTGGCGGGAAAATTGAAGCGGGTGAATCAGTTCTGCAAGCAATTGACCGAGAATTGCAAGAAGAACTTGGTATCCAGGTTAGGCGAGCCTTCCCTTGGGTAACGCGTGTGTTTACTTATACACATGCGACGGTACGTTTGCGTTTCTATCGTGTAGTTGAATGGCACGGTGAACCCTTTGGGCGCGAGAATCAAGCGTTGTCCTGGCAAACCGCTGATAACGTATCAGTGGCTCCTTTGCTACCCGCTAATCTTCCAGTGATGCGAGGACTTGCTTTACCGGCAGTATATGCGATTACTAATGCAGTCGAGCTAGGTGAAGAGGTAATGTTATGCAAGCTTGAGCAGGCTTTGCAGCAGGGCTTAAGGTTTTTGCAGATTCGTGAAAAGTCGATGATATTTGACAGATATCGCTGGCTGGCAGGTGAAATGATTAAGCGTGCGCATGCATTCCAAGCTAAAGTAGTCATTAATAGCGATATTTCACTTTCTCGGGAATTAGGAGCGGATGGTGTTCATTTGACTTCTGCGCAGCTTATGTCCCTGACCGCCCGTCCTGATGTTAATTGGTGTGGTGCCTCATGTCATAATGCGGAGGAGCTTTATCAAGCAGAGCATATCGGGGTGGATTTTGTAGTATTAGGCCCCGTATCATCCACATTGAGTCATCCCGGATTGTCTCCGCTAGGTTGGCGCAAGTTTTCTACACTCATACGCGATTATTCTTTACCAGTCTATGCGCTGGGTGGTTTAGTCCCTGATGATTTGCCGATTGCCCTAGAACAGGGGGGGCATGGAATTGCCATGATGCGGGAGGTCTGGGTTGGCAAATGAAGATAATGCTTTGTTTGAAGACGAATACGAAAGGTAATCGAAGCTACCTACTTTATTGCCCATAATTACTCGCTTTTCTTGCTATTGACTGCTTCCTGTT
>CAYNXU010000032.1:0-11675 GCA_964401225.1 uncultured Nitrosomonas sp. | reverse complement strand
AAATAAACAATTGCAAAATGATCATTTTTGCTACACATCCAGGTTAGTTGCGCGCAATGCATTTTTTTCAATGAATTCTCTGCGTGGCTCTACCACATCTCCCATCAAGGTTGTAAAAATTTCATCTGTTAAAATACTGTCTTCAATTTGGGCTCGTAATAAGCGACGGTTAGTCGGATCCATGGTGGTCTCCCATAATTGCTCTGGATTCATTTCACCTAATCCTTTATAGCGTTGAATATTTACTCCTTTTTTTGCTTCATCCAGTAGCCAATCAAGCACTTCCTTAAATTCCTTGACCAACAATTTTTCCTCGCCGCGCTTAATTAATGCATTTTCCCCTAACAAACCATCCAGAACTTGTGCAGTATTTTTGATTTGTAAGAAATCACCGCTTTGCAGAAAATCCTGATCAAGATATGTGATTTGTACATTACCATGAAATACACGCGTTATCTTAAGGCGGAAATGCTCGAATACATCATCAAATTCTGCTTCAATTTCAACATCATTAAGTAATGCAGCCAGCTTGTTTGCACTATCCCATGCTAAAACCTCACTGCTCAGATCGATATTTGGTTGCTTAAACAAAGCGTACAGCACCTGGCTGTCAATAAGTCGACTCATCCGCTCAATGACTGCTTCTGCCAATAAATACTCGTGAGCGATATTCGCTAAGGATTCACCTGCAAGCGGCAATTTTCCTTCCTGAGTATAAAGCTCTGAATTCGCTAGTGCCAATCCAAGCATATATTGTTTAAGCTCATAATCATCCTTAACGTAATGTTCTTGCTTACCATGTTTAATTTTATATAGCGGTGGTTGAGCGATGAAAATATGCCCACGCTCGATTAATTCAGGCATTTGCCGGTAAAAGAACGTCAACAAAAGTGTGCGGATATGTGAACCGTCCACATCTGCGTCAGTCATAATGATAATGCGATGATATCGCAACTTATCAGGATTGAACTCATCTTTGCCAATACCTGTTCCCAGCGCGGTGATAAGCGATATGATTTCCTGGGAAGAAATCAATTTATCGAAGCGGGATTTTTCTACATTCAGTATTTTTCCCTTAAGTGGCATGATTGCCTGAAATTTCCGGTCGCGTCCCTGTTTAGCAGAGCCCCCGGCCGAATCACCCTCCACTAGATAAAGCTCACTCAAGGCGGGATCTTTTTCCTGGCAATCTGCAAGTTTTCCGGGAAGCCCCATTCCATCCAATACACCTTTTCGGCGAGTCAATTCACGTGCTTTTCTTGCAGCTTCCCGAGCTCTTGCTGCATCAATAATCTTATTGCAAATCGTTTTTGCATCATTGGGATGCTCTAGCAAAAATTCTGAAAGTTTTTGTGCCACAACGTCTTCCACGACAGGACGCACTTCGGATGACACGAGCTTTTCCTTTGTTTGTGATGAAAACTTGGGTTCAAATAGCTTAACCGATAATACGCACGCCAATCCTTCGCGCATGTCATCACCCGTGGTATCAACTTTCGCTTTTTTAGCCAGTTCGTTTTTTTCGATATAGCTATTCAGTGTTCGTGTCATAGCGGCGCGTAAACCCGTTAAGTGTGTGCCACCATCTTTTTGAGGAATATTGTTCGTAAAACATAATACTTGTTCGGCATAACTATCGTTCCACTGCATCGAAATTTCTACTGTAATATTATCTTTTGCACCAGTGGCGTAAAAAATGGAGGGATGCAATACAGTTTTGGTTCGATTTATATATTCGACGAAATTGCGAATACCACCAATGAAAGCAAATACTTCTTCCTTATCATTGCGCTGATCGATAAGCTTGATTTTAATGCCATTATTTAGAAATGAAAGTTCACGAAGTCGTTTTGCAAAAATATCATAGTGATAAGTGATATCACCGAAAATTTCTTTGCTTGCTAAAAAATGAACTTCGGTTCCATGTTTCTCGGTTTCACCTGTCACGCTAAGTGGTGAAAGAGGCACCCCTTTGTTGAATTCTATATGATGAATTTTTCCCTCACGGCGAATGGTCAAGCGTAGCCACTCTGACAAGGCATTTACCACAGAGACACCTACGCCATGCAATCCACCCGATACCTTATAGGAATTATCGTCAAACTTTCCTCCTGCGTGTAACTCGGTCATAACGATTTCTGCAGCAGATCGTTTTAATTCATCATCTTGTTTGATCCCGGTGGGAATACCCCGTCCATTGTCATGGACGCTTACCGAGTTATCAAGGTGTATGATCACAGTAATCTCGTCACAGTATCCTGCTAAGGCTTCGTCAATGGCATTGTCAACGACCTCAAAAACCATATGGTGCAATCCTGTGCCGTCACTGGTATCACCAATATACATGCCAGGGCGTTTGCGAACAGCATCCAGTCCTTTTAAAATTTTGATGCTGTCTGAATCATATTCTCGGGGGCTATTGATTTTTGTTTCGCTCATTATGCATGATCACTTTAGAGTAATACCGGTTAAAAATATTTCGCTGAAAAAATTTAATACTGATTGTTAAAGTCGCATCGGCATCACGACATATTTGAAATGATCATTACCAGGAATAGTGATAAGCGTACTACTTTTGGCATTTTCAAAAGCGCATTGGACGTTATCACTGTTCAAATTGTTCAGTACATCCAATAAATAAGTAATGTTAAAGCTGATATCGGTAGTTTCTTGATCGTATTCAATTTCAAGATCCTCCTGAGCTTCTTCCTGTTCATTATTCTTGCAAAGAATGCTTAAAAGGCCACTTGAAGCAACTAACCTAACACCACGAAATTTTTCGCTCGCATTAGACAGAATAGCTACACGCTGTAGCCCTTGCAAAAAATCAAGGCGATTAATACTAAATTGCTTTGTATTGTTCTTAGGAATAGCGCGATTGAAATCAGGGAATTTTCCTTCGATGATTTTAGAAATCAATATGATATCTGAAAAAATAAAGCGTACTTTTTTTTGAAATATTTCGATGATTAGGGGGTTTTTACTATCCTCAAGCATCTTGGCAAGCTCTAGTACCGTTTTTCTCGGTAAGATCGTTTCTTTCTTTTGATAATGTTCTTCTAATTCACTAGAAGCATAAGCTAGACGATGTCCGTCGGTAGCGATTACTTTTAATTGGTTATCTTCAACTAAAAGTAATAAACCATTTAAATAATAGCGAATATCTTGCTGTGCCATTGCATATTGAACGGTATGTAGCAGATTTTTTAAATCGTGTTGCGGTAAGGAAAGCGTGATATCAGGTTCATTTTCTATCGTCATCCTGGGAAAATCATCCGCAGGAAGTATTTGTAGATTGAAGCGGCTTTTACCGGCATTAATTTGCAGGCGATTATCAGATTCTATTAAGTTAACTTCCATATTGACAGGAAAGGTGCGCAAAATATCCAGCATTTTTTTCGCTGAAACCGTAATTGCGGAAAATTCCTCCGTCGTTTCAATTTCGGAATCATGTGAATAGGTTTCGATTTCTATTTCAAGATCAGTCGCTACAAAAATGGTTTTTCCATTTTTCTTCTGAATAAGTACATTAAAAAGGATCGGCAATGTATGGCGCCGCTCGACAATACCACTAACTATTTGTAGTGGTTTTAGCAAAAAATCCCGGTTAGCTTTTATTAATTTCATTTAATTAAAATCTTAATGATAGTACATAAAGGCAGATCAATTCGTGTATAACTATAAAATTAGATTAACTCTCAAATAGTTAAATATTTTTTTTGATCTGTATAACTTAAGTATTTTGCTTGGATAATTTGTGAATAAAATAAATAATCTGATTTTATTTTGAGTTATTCACAAATTGTTAAGATCTTTTTCACAAGCTATCAGCATCAACCACGGAGGATATGTAATAGAGCATTGTAATCGCGGTTGATCGTTGGATCAGAGGCACGTAATTCCGTAATTTTTCTGTGTGCATGTAGCACGGTCGTATGATCTCTTCCTCCAAAAGCCTCACCGATATCCGGCAAGCTTAATTGTGTCAGCTCTTTAGCCACTGCCATGGCAATTTGCCTGGGTCGAGCGATGACACGTGTACGTTTTTTTGAATACATCTCAGCTACTTTAATTTTGTAGTAATCAGCAACAGTTTTTTGGATATTTTCAATGGAGATCTGTCGATTTTGTACAGCTAATAGATCTTTTAGCGCATCTTTAGCTAGCTCTAAGGATATTGGATGACCTGTAAAACGAGAATAAGCAAGTATCCGCTTCAAAGCGCCTTCTAGCTCGCGAACGTTAGAGCGAATATGTTTAGCGATAAAAAAAGCCACAGGTTCATCAAGGATGATTTTTTCTATCAAAGCTTTCTTTAATAAAATAGCAACCCGCATTTCCAGCTCAGGTGGTTCGACTGCAACCGTTAAACCCCAGCCAAATCTTGACACGAGACGTTCCTCTAAGCCTGAGATTTCCTTTGGATAGCAATCGCAAGTGACAATGACTTGTTTATGCGCTTCTACAAGCGTATTAAAAGCGTAGAAAAATTCTTCTTGTGTACGGTTTTTTCCACCAAAAAATTGAACATCATCAACGAGTAAGACATCCAGCGAGTGATAATATAGCTTAAATTTATCAAAAGATTTGTGTTGGTAGGCACTCACAACATCAGAAACATATTTTTCTGCATGAACATAACGTACTTTTGCATCATTAGTCTGTTCCAGAACATAATTACCAATTGCCTGGATTAAATGCGTTTTGCCCAAACCAACGCCACCATAGATAAATAATGGGTTGTAAGCAATTCCGGGACGTTCGGCAACCTGGATCGCGCCTGCGCGAGCGAGTTGGTTAGCTTTACCTGTAACGAAGCTGTCAAATGTGAAATTTGGATTAAGTTGACTCGCGTTTCTTTTTTTGGTGACAGGTTTGGTAGCAATGACTGGAGCAGTATTGTCGCTAACACTACGTGAGTTTTCGTCATGAGAAGTTATTGCATCAACTGTATTTCCAAGGATCAATTGGAAGTGAATTTTTCTAGAGAAATGTTGCTGCGCCATCACTTCAATTTTGGGGATAAAATTGTCTTTGACCCATAATAGGACGAAGCGATTAGGTGCAATCAATACAAGGTTCTCATCATTACATTCAGAAGCGTTTAGTTGTAGTGGCTTAATCCAAGTATTGAATTGTTGGGCATTTAGCTCTTTCTCGAAATGCTTAAGACAGGAGTACCAGAAAGTTTCTATTGCCTGCATGAGTTGAAGATTCTTGTTAGCTAAAATTTATCTTAAACTGTAATTATTCCATAATACATTCTACACTGATGTTAGAAGAGTGCGTGGAAGCCTCAATTGAGACAATCACAAAGTGCTTGATTGGTGGAATGTAATACAGTGTGTTTGTACTTTTAAAACGAATTAATACCAGATTTTTGAGAATCTGCTGTTTTTGTGGTTATCGATAGTATAATGGATGACTCTCGATTAAGTATCTTTTCCTGTAGCAATCGGTTTTTCCCTGGTTATCGATAATTTGTTTATCAGCAATAAACCTCCTTCTCGAGCATTGCAGCAGCGCGCATTAACAGATAAACGGACTCCTGGTTTGAGAATATTTAATTTATAAGGAAATGTTGATGAGCTTGGAAGTTGGTCGAATATCAGCATCCCTACACCCTGCCGTTCTTGCTCGTAATCTTGGTAAATGCTATCAGTTATATGCACAACCCAGGGATCGTTTAAAGCAATTCCTATGGCGTGGCAAGCGCCAATATTTCCGCGAATTATGGGCTCTACGGGAAATCAATCTTGAAATAATGCCGGGTGAAGTGATAGGCATCATTGGTCGCAATGGCTCGGGCAAATCAACCTTATTACAACTTATCTGCGGTACATTGACCCCTACTTGTGGCGTGGTACAGGTGAATGGACGTTTAGCTGCTTTACTGGAATTAGGTGCTGGATTTAATCCGGAATTTACCGGGCGTGAAAATATTTTGTTGAATGCATCCATCCTGGGTCTGACCAAAATTGAAATTGCTGATCGAATTGAGCAAATTATCGATTTTTCGGAAATTCGTGATTTTATCGATCAACCGGTTAAAACCTATTCGAGTGGGATGTATGTTCGATTGGCGTTTTCAGTCGCTGTCAGCATTGATCCTAACATTCTGATAATCGATGAAGCACTTTCAGTTGGAGATGGTTCATTCGCACGAAAATCATTTAATCGCATTATGCAATTGAAGGATAGTGGCAAGACTATCTTATTTTGTTCCCATTCTCTTTTTCAGATTGAATCATTGTGCTCCCGGGTACTTTGGATTAATCAGGGTAGACTGATGGCAGAAGGGGATGCAAAAAATGTCGTTTCTGCTTATCAAACTTATTTGGACAGAAGTGTATTAGTTACCACTGAGCAGGCTGCGGAACTTACCGTGGAAGTTACTTCGCCTAATTCACCTGATGCAACTGGATTCGCCTATGGACATGCACGTCTCAATAAAGTAGATGTTCATGTCGACGGTGAAATGGGCAGTGAAGCGGTTGTCAAAAGTGGTCACTCAACGGTTAGCGTGACCGTCTCGTTTGTCTCAGATCCTGCGATTCCTTGCCCAACGATTGCGGTTACTCTGCATGCTATGGATGGACGTGTACTGACTAGTGCGGCAACTTGGGAAGATCATGTTACGTTGCCACGTACTTTGGATGGAGCGGGGCGGGCGAGTATTTTTTTTGAACAATTGCCATTACTTAAAGGTGAGTATTTAATCAGTATTTATTTACTTTGCGAACAGGGCATACATCTCTATGACTCGGTAAACGGCGCAGCCACACTGCGTGTGCAACAGGAAGGCAGACTGCAGGGTTATTTTGCTGTGCCGCATCAATGGAGTGTGGATGATGGACAATAAGAAAAGCCAGTTTGATCAATCACCCCTTTTGGAGACGGGATGCGAATCCTCCCAAAAAGAAATATTTTTATTTCCTCATGATCATCATGATGTTCATATTGAGCCTAAAAAGACGCACCTCATCTCGCCTTATAAAGATCTGACTTTTCCACTCAATGTTTATGCACATGCTTTAATGCTCCAAGAAGGTCGAGCAGATTACTTGCACTACGGTTTGTTTCAAAAGGATCAAACCGATTTGAGTGCAGCGCAGCAATATTCAACAGATCTACTTTTGAGTCGCTTGCCTGTTGCACCTTGTCGCATCTTGGAAGTGGGAATCGGGTTAGGCACTATGTTTTCTTTACTTACCAGCAAAGGTTACCAGGTTCACGGCATCACGCCAGATACGCAACAAATTACACAGGTACACAAACGTTTGGGTACGCAAGCGCACGTGACTTGTCAGCGCCTAGAGGATTTTGAAGCAGCGCAAGATAGCTTTGATGTCATTCTATTTCAGGAGTCGGCTCAATATATTGAACCATTGGTTATTTTTAACAAATCGCTCGATTTGTTACCGGCAGGAGGAAATTTGCTCATTGTCGACGAATTTGCCCTGCGTCGTGTCGATATTGCGGAAGAAGGATTACATCTGCTGGATGATATGCTGGCGTTAGCCGAACGTCTAGGATTTGAATTGGTCGAGCAACTGGATTTATCAGATATGGCTGCACCCACATTGGATTATTTACTCCAGGTGACGACTCTCCAGCGACAACGATTGATGGATGATCTTTCCTTGACTGCTGAATGCTTGGCGCATCTGGACGAATCCAACCGGCTATATCAAGAAAAATATGCGTGTGGTCGTTTTGGCTATGCGTTACTGCATTTTAGAAAAAGATTGCAACCAAAATGGCGTTTACGTTTGCTGGAGGAAAATCAAATCCCTGACATGCTTGCTTTATTTGAGCGGACGTTTGGTCACACCATGACACTCGCCATGTGGCAATGGAAGTATGGTGCAGGGCGAGGCCGTGCAATTGGAGTATGGCGCGAAAATCAGTTGGTTGCGCATTATGGTGGTATGGCGAGAAAAATATTGTACTTTGGACAACATCACACAGCCGTTCAAATTGGTGATGTCATGGTTGATCCAGAAGAACGTGGCATTTTGACAAAAAGAGGACCCTTTTTCTTGATGGCAGCGACATTTCTTGAACGCTATATAGGCTATGGTAAACCTTATTTGCTGGGGTTTGGATTTCCGAATGAACGAGCCATGAAGGTAGCTGAGCGGCAGGGCTTATATGCCGAAACTGGTTGCATGAGCGAGATCGAGTGGCAATCCTTAGCAAAAACACCTCACTGGCTAACGCGATTAATAATTGTTGATGACACCAATGCTGAACAGTCTTGGATAGCCATGGCTGTTGATAAATGTTGGCAAGACATGGCGCTAGATTTACATGAAGCAGTAGTCGGCGTGCGTGATTGGACTTACTTGCGTAATCGATATCTCAGTCACCCGCATCAGCATTACCAGATTGTACTAGTGATCAATCGGTTAGGCAGAAAAGTACACGGGGTACTGGTACTGCGGCATAATCCTGACGGCTGTGAAATCGTCGACCTGGTTGCACCATTAAAGACAATCCCGCTGCTGGTGATGCATGCAAGAAGAATAGCGAGTATCAACGGTCATCATCGGTTAAGTTGTCAAATTACTGAAAACTTTGCAGCATATTATGCTGCAACAGGCGGCATCCAGCGAGCGTTACCTATTCGAATTCCTGCCAATGCCTGGAGCGCTGGCCCCGCGCCAGAAAAGTTACGTGATCGCTGGTGGCTGATGAGTGGCGACATGGATTTCAGGTAAAGACCGCAAAGCTGTTTTAATCATTGTTTCGAGTATTTATTCATTAAGCGAGAAGAAGTAATTGGAAAATCTGCTTGTTCCTTATCAAGCGACATCATCCATTTCCTGTGAAAGTGTATTAGTGCTAGCACCCCATCCAGATGATGAGGTATTTGGGTGTGGTGGGGCCATCATGCGCCATGTTGCGCTAGGTATCCCAGTTCGTGTCATAGTGGTTTCAGAAGGGGGCCATAGTGCATCTCCTGAGGAACGTGCAAGCTATGTACGTCAACGTCAACGTGAGAGTGAGGAAGCCGCCAAAGTATTAGGGTATGGCGCACCTATCTTTTGGTCGTATCGGGACCGTGAAATAAGCTATGGTGAAAAGCTGATAAATGAAATTTTAGCGGTAATTGATGAAACCAAAGTGGATCTGATTTATGCGCCTTCCATTTGGGAGATGCATCCAGATCATCGTGCTGTAGGAATGGCTGTTGTTGAAGCTGTGCGGAGAAAAGGTAAAGCGGTTCGGTTGGTGTTGTACGAAGTTGGTATGCCATTGCGCCCAAATTGTTTGCTGGATATAAGTGATCTAGTTGATCGCAAGATGATGGCGATGCAATGCTTTGTTTCACAGAACGAGAAACAGCGCTACGATTTGAATATTGCAGCACTCAATCGCTATCGAACTTATACGTTGCCTGCTGAAGTGACTTCAGCAGAAGCTTATGTTCTCGTTTCTGCCGAAGAGTTAGTCAATGACGTACTCAAGCTTTACCAATCCGAGTACATTCGCCAAAAGGAACTCGGATTGCCTTTAGAAAGCCGTGACATCCCGCTTGTTAGCATCATCATTCGTAGCATGGAACGCCCCACGCTCTCCAATGTTTTGGATTCGATCGCGTTACAAACCTATTCAAATATTGAAGTGGTCGTCGTCAATGCCAAGGGCGGATACCATAGCGAGCTTGATGAAAGGCACTTTCACATTATCTTGAAATTGATCAATCAAGGAGGAAGCGAATTATCACGTGTCAGAGCGGCAAACATCGGTCTTGATGCGGCGCAAGGAGAATGGTTGCTGTTTCTTGACGATGATGACACGATCGATCCCGATCACATTCATCGATTGGTGCACGGCGCACAGACGACCCTTGCGCGCGTTGTTTACACTGGCGTCAGAGTTGTGGATCAACATTTTCGAGAACTCTATCACTTAGATGAGGAATGGGATCGTGCTCGATTATGGCAAGCCAATTTCATGCCGATTCATGCCGTACTTTTCCAGCGGAGCCTACTTGCTTCTGGTGCCAAATTCGATGAACGATTCAATGTTTATGAGGATTGGGATTTTTGGGCCCAGCTTGCGCTCGATACACCGTTTACACATATTCCAGGAATATCCGCGGCTTATCGTCTTGCTGGAAGTTCCGGACTGTCAAACGACTCGGATGGCCATTTTGTACTGCAGGCGCGTAGTGTCTTCTATGAAAAATGGCGGGACAAGATTCCACCAAATGAACTTGCAACTGCTTTTGCACGTGCTGAGGAGGCGAGAGCTTTAAATAATAAATTGCGAGACTCGGAAAATAAATTACAGATGTTAGATAGGGATTTTCAAATATCCCGCTCTTCTCTTGCGAAAATGAAAGCCGATTTTCAGGGTCTGCAAGATGCTTATAGCATTTTAGAACGCGATAGGGCTGCTTTATTGACTTCAACGTCATGGCGTATTACTGCGCCACTGCGTTGGGTGATGACAAAGTTGCAAAAATCCGGTTTTCTGAGACGTTCTATTTTTCGAGCTTGCCGTGCAATCTATCATGCTTTGCCCATCAATAGCACGTTGCGCATCCGTCTGCGCAGTTATGCCTTGCGGTCACCCATGGGACGGATTTTGCAAAAACTGTGGGGAGGGGGGTTGATCTCGGGCGGTAAATATAGCGAAACGTTTTCGATCGACAAGGAAAAAGTACGCGCTGAAAGCCATGCCGCTCTTATGAAATTCCTCGAGTCAAATCAGAAATTGTATCTTCCCACGTCTGCTAGTCCTGTCGTTTCCATTCTCCTTGTGTTGTACAACCAAGCGGGTTTGACCTATCGCTGCCTCAAGGCTTTAGCAGAAGAACGCTCTGTGACGTTTGAAACCCTCATCGTCGACAATGCTTCAGAAGATGAAACGCATTCGCTGTTAGACCGTATCGAAGGGGCACGGATTATTCGTAACCCAGAAAACGAAGGTTTTCTTTTGGCTTGTAACCGTGCAGCTAAAATCGCGTCTGGAGAATATTTACTTTTTCTCAATAATGATGCCGTGCTGTTACCCGGCGCTTTATCCGCTGCAGTCACGCGCATGAAGAATACGCCGGATGCAGGTGCAGTGGGTGGAAAAATACTTTTATGGAGTGGCAGGCTGCAAGAGGCTGGCAGCATCATCTGGCAAGATGGTAGCTGCTCAGGTTATGGCCGTGGCGAAGATCCAGACAATTCGATTTTCAGTCATGTCAGGGATGTCGATTATTGTTCGGGCGCTTTTTTGTTGACGCGTCGAGCCTTGTTCGAGTCGATGGGGCAATTCGATATCGATTACGCGCCAGCGTATTACGAAGAAAGCGATTACTGTGCCAGACTGTGGCAATCGGGTTATCGTGTCATCTACGACCCGGCTATCCGTATCCGTCATTTCGAATTTGCCAGCTCGGATACCAAATCGGAACGAGCCTTCACCTTGCAGAAAAAAAATCGGTCCGTGTTTATTTCGAAACAACAAGCTTTTCTACAATCACAATGGGAGCCATCGGCTTCCAATGTGTTGCTAGCGCGTCAACGTTTCAAGAAAGGGTGTCGGCGTGTCCTGTTCATCGACGACCGGCTACCACGGCGAGACCTGGGAAGCGGCTTTCCACGCGCGCTTGAATTTATCGAATCGCTGGTCGAGGCCGGTTGTTTCGTGACGCATTACCCTTTGCAGTT
>CAYNXU010000031.1:0-11675 GCA_964401225.1 uncultured Nitrosomonas sp. | reverse complement strand
ATTGGTGTTGATCCTTACTATTTAACTCACAAGGCTGAGATGATGGGGTATATGCCCCAGGTCATTTTGGCTGGTCGTCGTATCAATGACAATATAGCTAAATTTGTAGCAGAGCAGACAATCAAGCAAATTATCAGGGCAGGTTTTAATGTGAAAGGGGCCAAGGTTAATGTGCTTGGATTAACTTTCAAGGAAAATTGCCCTGATCTGAGAAATTCAAAAGTGGCTGATGTGATTTCTGAGCTTCGCGATTATGGGGTTGACGTATTTGTTCATGATCCGGTAGCTGATGTGACGGATGCGCAGCATGAATATGGTGTAGTGCTACAGTCATGGGAGAATTTGCCGCAAGCCCATGCAATGATCGCTGCTGTGTCACATCAGGAGTTTATCCAGAAACCGTTGAGTGAGCTCCAATCTAAGATTGTGGAACATGGTTGCTTTATTGATGTTAAGTCTCAATTTGATGAGCACGAATTACGCAAGGCAGGATTGAGTGTTTGGCGGCTTTAAATTTTTATGAGGTGATAAGCGTTATTTGCATATGACAAGTTACCAGCAGATTCAACAAGCTTTAAAGGGTACCTCCTATCGCTGGCTTATTACAGGTGTTGCCGGCTTTATTGGTTCGAATTTATTAGAGGCCCTGCTTGGGCTAAATCAGAAAGTGGTTGGGTTGGATAATTTCTCAACAGGCCATCAACATAACCTTGATCAAATCAAAGCATCCATAGGCCAGGACGCCTGGTCAAATTTCAGGTTCATTCATGGAGATATTCGCCGCTTGCAGGATTGTCAGGAAGCATGTAGAGAGGTGGATTTCGTATTGCATCATGCGGCCTTGGGATCTGTGCCACGTTCTATCGAAGATCCTATCCAATCGAATGAAAATAATATCTCTGGTTTTCTCAATATGTTGGTGGCTTCTCGTGATGCGGGTACTAAACGTTTTATCTACGCAGCCTCGAGTTCTACCTATGGAGATCATCCTGATTTGCCCAAGGTGGAGTCAGTTATTGGCCAGCCGTTGTCACCCTATGCAGTCACAAAATATGTGAATGAGCTCTATGCTGACGTATTCGGTCGCTGTTATGGCACACCATCGATAGGGTTACGTTATTTTAATATCTTTGGTCCAAGACAAGATCCCAATGGCGCTTATGCAGCGGTAATTCCTCAGTGGGTGGCTGCGTTAATTAGAAATAAAGATCTTTATATCAATGGTGATGGAGAAACCAGCAGGGATTTTTGTTTTATAGAAAATGTAATCCAAGCTAACATACTCGCTGCATTGACTAATGAGCCAAAGGCAATCAATCAAGTTTACAATATTGCACTTAATGAGCGTACCAGTCTCAATCAACTCTATACAATGATGCGTGAATTACTTATCGATAAATTCCCGCATTTACGTGATCATCAACCAACTTACGTTGCTTTCCGCCAGGGTGATGTCAGGCATTCCCAAGCGGATATTTCCAAAGCACATAAATTACTGGGTTACGAACCGACGCATCGTATCGGTCAAGGGCTCAAACAAGCAATGGATTGGTATGTCTTGAATCTCTCATAGGTCGGCATGATTCTCATTATGTCAAAGAGGAGGTAGCTTACGCAGAAATGAGTTCAATATCAGGTTCTATTGTTCTCAACAGTCGTTCAATTCCCCTGAGGGTACCCGAAATGGAACTGGGGCAAGTACCACATGCTCCTTGATAATGAATTTTTAAGACATTTCCCTCAAGCGCCAATATGTGGAGATCACCCCCGTCGTTTTGTAAATAAGGGCGCACTTCCTCATCAAGTAAAATATTGATACGCTCAAGGCGCTCCTGATCTTCTGGGCTTAAGCCGGCCAATGTTTCATTGGCAGTGGCTACTGTTTCTGCGGACTGTGCATTCGCTGCGGGTGCGGCACGGATTGGATCAGCAACAGCGCGTGCGAGATCTTGCCAATCAGCCTCACCGTCTTGAGTAATGGTAATCCATTTGTCTACATAGAAAACATTAGTCACATGATCTATTTCGAACAATGCTGAAGCAAGCGGGTCATCTTTAGCCTGCTCAGCACTGTCATAGGAATGGCTTACTCCCCAAGTTATAGGTTCTTTCAGGACGAATTTCAATGCATTTGGGTTAGGTGTACCCTCAATTTCAGCTATTTTCGGCATTTTGTTATTTGTGTTGAGTGCTTATGTATGCTGTGTAATTCATTCTTTGATTAGGCATTGCTCGTGGCGGCGTGGATGGAATCTTCGGCCGTTTCTGTCGAGGCCATGTCGACAGAATTCAGTGCGGCTTGTAAAGTATGCCAAGGCAAAATCGCGCACTTAACGCGTGTGGGTAAATCGCGAACGCCGGCAAATACGGCGAGTCTTCCCAAGTGATTAGGTTCCGAGAGATCAAGATTACCAAGCACCATTTCACGGAATTCTTTGATCAGTGTTTCTGCTTCTGCGCGCGATTTCCCTTTGATTGTGGCTGTCATCATCGATGCGGAAGCTTTGCATATCGCACATGATTCACCATGAAATGCCACGCGATCAATCTGCTCTTCTTCCATGTGCAGAGCTACTTCGATACGATCGCCACAGAGTGGATTGTGTCCTACAGCGTGGTGGTTTGCATCGTCAAGTGTGCCGTAGTTACGTGGTTTACGGTTATGATCGAGAATCACTTCCTGATAGATTGATTTTAGATTCATTATGAAAAAACCTTTTGTACTGATTGAATGCCTGCTATCAAGGCGTCAACTTCTGCTTTGGTATTGTAAAAAGCAAACGAAGCGCGAGTTGTAGCAGGTATGTTGTAGCGTTGCATGATAGGCTGCGCGCAATGGTGGCCAGTACGTACAGCAATACCTTCTTGATTGAGGAGAGTGCCGACATCATGTGGATGAACACCCTCAAGCGTGAATGACAAAACGGCTACTTTCGTAGGTGTATTTCCGATAATACGGGTGCCAGGCATTGCCTCGATCTGCTCGGTAGCGTAACTTAACAACTCATGCTCATAAGCTGCAATTGTATCCAGTCCAATTTCTGATAAGTATTCTATGGCAGTGCCGAAGCCGATTGCAGCGGCAATCGGTGGAGTGCCTGCTTCAAATTTATACGGGAGGGTATTATAGATTGTTTTCTCAAAAGTCACTGAAGCTATCATGTCACCCCCTCCCTTAAAGGGCTGCATAGACTCCAATAACTGAGCTTTGCCGTAGAGGATACCGATTCCTGTTGGGCCACATAATTTGTGGGCGGAGAAAGCATAAAAATCACAATCGAGATCTTGCACATCAACTTTAATATGTGCGGCAGCCTGTGCGCCATCAACAAGCACCGGGACTCCTTGTTTGTGGGCAAAAGCAATCATATGTTTAATTGGATTGATCGAGCCTAGTGCATTCGATACATGGGTAATTGCAACAAAACGCGTTTTCTGATTGAATAGTTTTTCATATTCATCGATTAATAGTTCTCCTGCATCATTAATGGGTACAACACGAATTATTGCGCCTTTTTCTTCTGCAAGCATTTGCCAGGGCACGATGTTAGAGTGATGTTCCAAATTTGTCAGAATGATTTCATCACCACGCTTGATAAACTTGCGGCCATAGCTATGCATGACTAGATTGATCGATTCTGTCGTGCCGCTAGTGAAGATAATTTCCCTATCTTCATGTGCATTGACGAAGTGCTGTAATGTGCGTCGTGCTACCTCATACTCGTGTGTGGCTACTTCAGAAAGATAATGCACTGCACGATGGATGTTTGCATGCTGAGTTGTTTGGTAGCGAACCAAGCGATCAATGACGGGTTGTGGCATTTGGCTCGATGCGGCGTTATCCAGATAAACGAGGGGTTTATCATTTACTTTGAGATTGAGAATGGGAAAATCGGCACGATATCGCGCCGCCAATCCTGAGGTCGGGAAAGTATTAGTGTTTAATAAAGCATCAACAATTTTCATGTTTCAGGATATCTGTGTTCTTGCAAGTACAATGTCTTCAAGTTGTTTTCTGAGCGAAGGAATCGAGACACGGTCAATTACCTCACCACCAAATGCATAGGTGAGCAAATTACGTGCAGCAAGATCAGAAAGACCACGACTCTTTAGGTAGAAAATTTCTTCTTTGTCGAGTTGGCCAACTGTTGCGCCGTGTGCGCATTTTACATCGTCAGCGAATATTTCAAGCTGTGGCTTGGTGTCGATGCGAGACTTGCTGGTCAGTAACAGATTGCGACTCAATTGTGAGGAATCTGTTTGCTGCGCGTGCGGCCGCACCATAATTTTTCCATTGAATACGCCATGCGCCATGCCATCAATGATGCATTTATGGAGTTGACGGCTCTTACCATAGGGCTTTGCGTGATCGATAAACGTATGTGTGTCGGCAAGCTGCTGTCCAGAGATCAGTGTCAAGCCATCTGCTGTACATTCGGCGCCATCACCTTCCAATATTATATTCAGGTTATAACGGGAAATATAAGCTCCTAATGCTATACTGACCGAATGGTATTGGCTTGCATGAGCGAGGGATGCCGTACAATTCCCAATATGAAAAGCGTGCTGATTTTCACGCTGCACACGAATATGATCAACACGCGCGTTATCTGCAAGGTTCATTTCAACGACCGCATTGGTGACATAAGCGGTTGTTTCGATGCTGACGTAGTCCTCGATGATCGTTACTTTACTGCCTGGCTCGGCGATCAGCAGACAACGTGGGTAACTGGTAACAGCTTTCTGGCTAGATATAAACAGCAAATGAATCGGTGTAGCTACGGATACATTTTTCTGGACAATGATACAAGCGCCATCGCGAAGAAAGGCGGTATTCAAGGCTGTGAAAATATCATCCTGGAATTCTGCCAGTTGACTTAGATTATGCGCAATCATGTCACCGTGGGTAGTTATGAGCGAGGATAAATTGCCAGCAATAATGCCTGCGTCATCGGCAATATTGGATAAATCGGGTGCGAAATGGCCATCCACAAATACTAAGCATTGGGTGGTTTCTTCCAGATAGTAATGTTCAATCGACGAACGATGCCGTGTTGCCGCAACATGAGCTTGGGCCACAGGATAAGGCAAGTGGCTAAGCGGTGAAATGTCTGTAAATCGCCATTCTTCATCGCCTGTTGTCGGCATTCTAAGCATGTTGACACTATCCATAGCGCTTGCGCGTAGTTGATCAAGCCAGGACCATGAAGCGGTGGATGGTCTTTGCCATGACCGGACCAAATTTTCGAGATAACCATCGTCGGTCATTGTGCTCATAGCTGTGCTCCTGTCACCCTGCGATGATCGCTGGTATTTATCCAATCATAACCGTGCGCTTCCAATTCCTTGGCAAGTTCTTTCCCGCTTGTCTTAATGATGCGTCCGGCTTCCATTACATGTACATAGTCCGGTACGATATAATCAAGCAAGCGTTGATAATGTGTCACGAGTATGATTGCATTATCTTTATTGGTTAGCTGATTTACACCATTGGCGACAATCCTGAGCGCGTCGATATCCAATCCGGAATCAGTTTCATCCAGAATAGCGAGCATGGGTTCGAGCAATGCCATCTGTAAAATTTCATTACGCTTTTTTTCTCCGCCCGAAAAACCCTCATTGACGCTACGATCAAGAAAATCCGGATTCATTTCGAGTAATTTCATTTTTTCACGTACAAAATCATCGAATTCAAGGGGATCCAGCTCTTCCTTGCCACGTTGGGACTGAACGGTATTGTATGCTAGCCGTAAGAATTGATTGTTGGCGACTCCAGGAATTTCGATCGGATATTGGAATGCAAGAAATACGCCAGCGCGAGCGCGTTCTTCGGGCGCGAGATCAAAAAGATTTTGACCGTTGAAAAGAATAGTACCCGCAGTTACCTCATAAGCAGGGTGGCCGGCCAGAATTTTGGCAAATGTGCTTTTGCCGGAACCGTTCAGCCCCATGATCGCATGTATTTCTCCGCTCTTGACTGTGAGATCAACGCCTTTAAGTATTTCAATACCGTTTACGTTGGCATGTAAACCCTGAACTTCAAGGAGTATTTTACTGTTTTGATCAATCATCCGACACTTCCTTCCAATTTAAAACTGAGTAATTTCGTTGCTTCAACGGCAAATTCCATGGGTAATTGCTGAAACACTTCTTTGCAGAATCCATTAATAATCATGGATACAGCTTCCTCGGTACCAATGCCGCGTTGCATGAAATAAAAAAGCTGATCCTCGCCAATTTTTGATGTCGATGCTTCATGTTCGACTTTAGCGCTATTATTATGAACCTGAATATAGGGAAAAGTACTGGCACTACATTGATCTCCAATGAGCATGGAATCGCATTGTGAGTAGTTGCGGGCATTGTCAGCAGTGGGCGTAACTCTTACCAGTCCACGGTAGCTGCTATTGGAATGTCCGGCTGAAATACTTTTGCTGATTATCGTGCTGCGTGTATTTCTGCCCATATGAATCATTTTGGTGCCGGTATCTGCTTGCTGAAAATTATTGGTAACTGCGACCGAATAGAATTCGCCTACAGAATTTTCGCCGCGTAAAATGCAAGAAGGATATTTCCATGTAATGGCTGAGCCTGTTTCAACTTGGGTCCAGGAAATACGCGAATTAACTCCTTTTGCCAGGCCACGCTTGGTAACAAAATTATATATTCCGCCCACACCTTTTTCGTCACCTGCATACCAATTCTGAACAGTTGAATATTTAATTTCAGCATTATCCAGTGCAATCAGTTCAACGACAGCTGCATGCAATTGGTTGGTATCGAATCTGGGTGCGGTACATCCTTCAAGATACGAAACAGAGGCGCCTTCTTCAGCAATGATCAGCGTGCGTTCGAATTGTCCTGAACCTTCTGTGTTGATACGAAAGTAAGTCGATAAATCCATCGGACATTTGACACCTTTCGGTATATAACAAAAAGAACCATCAGTAAATACTGCTGAATTAAGTGCCGCGTAGAAATTGTCACTAACGGGTACCACTGTTCCAAGATATTTCTTAACCAACTCCGGATGATTATGCACAGCTTCTGAGATCGAGCAAAAAATAATGCCTACCTCGGCAAGCTTTTCTTTATAAGTGGTCGCGACTGATACACTGTCAAAAATTACATCGACAGCAACTCCAGCAAGCGCTGCTCGTTCGTGCATGGGTACGCCGAGTTTCTCGAAGGTGCGAAGCAACTCAGGATCAACTTCATCCATGCTAGCGAGTTTTTTCTTTGGCTTGGGCGCGGAGTAGTAGCTGATAGATTGAAAGTCAATTTCTGGATATTTGACGTTTTGCCATCGTGGCGCCGTCATGTGGAGCCATTTTTCATAGGCTTGTAGTCGGAATGTAAGTAGCCACTCAGGTTCATTCTTTTTGGACGAGATCAACCGGATGATTTCTTCGTTGAGTCCTTTGGGCGCAATATCCGATTCTATTTCTGTGACGAAACCATGCTTGTATGGCTGGTTTACAAGATTCTGTAGTGCAGCACTCATTTTTATAAATTTTCCTTAGACTCTTCAGATGTTTTGAGACTGAAGCTCTCACCGCAGCCACATGTATTTTCAATATTGGGATTATTAAACTTAAATGTGCTATTTAAACCTTCCTTGATGAAATCTATTTCAGATCCATCGAAATAAGAAAGATTGTCTTGCTTTACGACAATTCTCGCGTTGTGTGATTCAAAGAGTTGATCATTTTCTTGCACTTCATCAGCATAATCAAAGATGTAAGTAAAGCCCGAGCATCCGGATTTTTTTATATCTACCCGTAAAGCTAATCCTTTGCCGCGTTTTGCAAGTTGCCGCTGGATTTGTTTGGCTGCACGCTCAGTCAATGTGATCGCCATGATATTTTCTCTGTCAATTCGTTATGGCTAAAATGCAGCTTCGCGCATGTCGTATAATTTGACAACAGCTTGTTCCCTTTGCTGTTCGCGTTGTTTTTGTTCATCAACCAACTGCTTTAATGTTACGCCACCAAGATAATTGAAGATAATGTCATTGAGCTCTGCCCATAGATCATGAGTCATGCATTTGCCATCATCAAGACAATTTTCTTTGCCGCCGCATCGCGTATTGTCTATCGGTTCATCGACAGCAAGAATAATATCTGCGATAGATACTTGATCTAAGCTTTTGGCTAAGCAATAGCCACCGCCGGGTCCACGCACACTGTCAACAAGTTCACGTTGGCGTAATTTTGCAAACAATTGCTCAAGATACGACAGGGAAATTTTTTGACGTTGACTGATATCGGCAAGCGTGACAGGTCCGCTGCTATGTTGCATCGCGAGATCCAGAAGTGCCGTCACTGCGAATCGTCCTTTCGTTGTCAGTCTCATACCAGATTCCTTAGTACAATAAATGTTTTGATAAATTAATGATATGCTTGCAAGTAATACTTGATCATTTTAGTCAACTATACAATACCTGACTGAACTAGTCAACTATAGTGAGTGAAAATATTGAGTAATCATTTTTCATTTTTCTTCTAGTGGAAAGGAAATATAAATTCAATCAGTGAGTTGTCCATTAATAAATTGTCCGCAATCATTAGAATGACCTTAAGTCCACTTAGTTCGCTTCTTGGAAAAGGGTGATTAAATAGTCGACAGATTGAAGATCGTAGTTAATATTCTGCAGTAAGCTATGAGTCGTTTTCTTTGAAGCTGAGATCATGGTGAGGTGCTACTAGTAGGCTGTGCGGTAGGCTGTAAAGATAAGTACTCATAGACGGTATTTTTTGTGAACTCTTTGGAATCTCTGCATAGGGGCGGAAATATTTCCGTTACAATTGTTACTATGCAATTAATCAAAACCACCACTAAAAAAAATCATGATGTAAAGTTTTTACAAGGGAACGTAATTCTTGTAGGGATGATGGGTGCGGGGAAAACGACGATAGGTAAATTGCTGGCAAACTTCATGGGTAAATCGTTTGTCGATTCAGATCATGAGATACAGCAACGAACGGGGGTAAAGATTCCTTTGATTTTTGAAATCGAAGGGGAATCTGGGTTTCGTCGACGTGAAACAGAAGTACTGCAAGAGTTGGTACAAGCAGAGAATATCGTACTTGCCACAGGCGGTGGGGCCGTCTTGAGTGCCGACAATCGGGCCCTGTTAAGACAGCATGGTATCGTGGTTTATTTAAGTGCATCGGTAGATGAATTACAGCGAAGGACACGCTCTGATAGAAATAGGCCATTACTTCAGACGGGGGATTTGCATGCCCGATTGACAGAGCTCCATGCTCAGCGTGATGCTCTCTATCGTGAGACGGCGCATATTATTATCGATAGTGGAAAGCAGGGAGTGCGTTCTCTCGTACAACGACTTGCTCGGAAATTGCTTTTTTTCAAACTAAAGAGACTTCGAGTCGAGTCGATCAATCAAAAGAAACATAATCACAACCTATTAATCAAATAAATTACGATCGACTGGCTTTTCTCAGAACTTTATATGAGTGATATACAGACTGTTAAGGTAGCATTATTTTCCACTGAACAGGATCGAAGCTATCCGATCCACATCGGAAAAGGTTTGTTAAGGCACGTAGATTTGCTATTGCCTCATCTGCCGCAAAAACGTGTAGCAATTGTTACCAATACCACAGTGGCGCCTTTATATTTGGATGAGTTACGTGCCTCCCTCGAAAGGCGGGGAGTTCATTCGATTGCAATTACTTTACCTGATGGCGAGGATCATAAAAATTGGCAAACATTGAATTTGATTTTCGATGCCTTGCTGACGCAACGCTGTGAGCGAAAAACGACGCTTATAGCCTTAGGTGGGGGAGTAATCGGAGATCTGACGGGTTTTGCAGCGGCGACCTATTTGCGGGGCGTACCTTTTGTTCAGATTCCTACGACATTGCTCGCACAAGTTGATTCTTCGGTTGGTGGTAAGACGGGTATCAATCATCCGCTTGGTAAAAATATGATTGGTGCATTTTATCAGCCACGAGTAGTATTAACGGATAGCGAGACACTTAATACTCTGCCTGATAGGGAGTTGCGCGCTGGGGTTGCTGAAGTGATCAAATACGGTCTAATACGTGATGCACAATTTTTTAATTGGTTGGAACAAAACATAACTCAGTTGATTGCGCGTGATGCAGGTATTTTGAGTAAAGCCATTTATCGTAGTTGTGAGATCAAAGCAGAGATCGTGGCGGCGGATGAACACGAAAGTGGTGTGCGGTCACTACTCAATCTAGGACATACCTTCGGCCATGCAATTGAAAACGCGATGGGCTATGGTGTGTGGTTACACGGTGAGGCGGTTGCTGCTGGTACAATAATGGCGGCAGAGCTGTCGAAACAATTAAAATATATTAGTGAGCACGATTTCGAAAGAATATGCAGAATATTTCAAATGGCGGGACTGCCGGTCACTGCACCAAAGCTCTCTCCTGATGATTACTTAAGGTTGATGAAACTCGATAAAAAAGTCGAGGGGGGGAAAATGCGCTTTATTCTGCTGAAGCGTATAGGGGAGGCAATGATGAGTCACGAGGTTCCTGCATCGACTTTGATCGAGACGTTGCTGACTTGCACGGCTAATGAATGATTTAGCACCCTATGCTGTGACGCCAGCTAGTTCGCGTGGGCGTGTTATCAAAGAAACTGCGCCCGCCGGTCGTAGTGAGTTTCAGCGTGATCGTGATCGTGTGATACATTCGACGGCTTTCCGTCGGCTTGAATATAAAACACAAGTTTTCGTCAACCATGAAGGAGATTTGTTTCGTACGCGCTTAACGCATAGTTTGGAAGTAGCGCAGATTGGACGGTCTATCGCGCGTAATTTACGTCTAAATGAAGATTTGGTTGAAGCGATCTCGTTGGCGCACGATCTAGGGCATACGCCTTTTGGTCATGCAGGGCAGGATGCTTTGAATGATTGCATGAAAGATTATGGTGGATTTGAACATAATTTACAGTCTTTAAGAGTGGTCGATGTACTGGAAGAACGTTATGGTGCTTTCGATGGTCTAAATTTATGTTTCGAAACCCGTGAAGGTATCCTTAAGCATGCATCTCGTAAAAATGCTAAAAAGTTAGGTGAGGTAGGGGAACGTTTTTTGATCAATCAAAGCCCTTCATTGGAAGCGCAGCTTGCCAATCTTGCCGATGAAATTGCGTATAATAACCATGATGTAGATGATGGTTTACGTTCCGGCTTGATTACCTTGATGCAATTGGAAGAGGTGGAGATTTTCTTCAGGCATCTGTCTCAGGTAAAAAAAAATTATCCTCATCTTAGTGGGCGGCGCTTAGTTCATGAAACAGTGCGTAGCATGATCAATAGCCTGGCGACAGATTTAACTGAGCAAAGTAAAATCAATATCGACAATGCTCAGCCAGAAGGGCCGGATGCGGTGCGCGTAGCTTCACGCTTGATTGGATTTAGTGAGAAGATAAAACAAGAGCAACTGGAATTAAAAACTTTTTTACGAGAGAATCTTTATAAACATTTTCAAGTGGTGCGCATGAGTAGTAAGGCTCAGCATACGATTAAGATGTTATTCAATGCGTTTAATTCAGATATTCGACTGCTACCTCCGGCATATCAGATTAAATTTTCTCAGTATGGACATCAGGCAATAGCGGATTATATTGCAGGCATGACTGATCGATTCGCAATCAAGGAATATCAGCGA
>CAYNXU010000030.1:0-12184 GCA_964401225.1 uncultured Nitrosomonas sp. | reverse complement strand
ATCCAGTTATCTCTCCGAATTATTCACTTGCTTATGTTTAACCTGCATCTCATCAAGAATAGTAGATTGGCACAACGTCTCGATCCACATAGAATTAGCCACAAGCAGACTTAATCACGTTGTAATAAAAAGAAGCGACATGCTTTACCGTGTCAACTTTTTCTAATTTACGCACCGAGTCGCGACGTTCACTTTTAATTAATTATTGGCAAATATGAGCAAGTATCATCAACACCCATTTTTCAGAACTGAAGATTTTTGGGCTATCGTCCTCGGTAGCTTTTTACTGTTATTGGCGTTAGCGATTTATTTCGCGCTGCTTTCCAAAGATATCGAACAAAAAATTGCTGAAACGACAGCGATCATAAAAAGTGAAGCCACCAAACCGATCAAAACCATTACCTGGCACGAGGCCACAGCGGAGCTAGCCAAATTGAAACTCTCCGATCAGCCGGTTGGCCAATTCCTGAAGCATCTGACCACCCTCCCTAACAAGTGGACGAACAATCCGGTTGAAGCTATGTACAAACCAGCGACCGAAGCTGATCTGACATCAGACATCAGCGCACTCCATCTTGCTCGTCAGCAAGCACTTAGTGCTGAGCAGGCGGCTCAAGCCGCCGGTTATCAGGTAGAAACGCTCAATCTAGCCGCACAAGCCGCCATTGAACACTGGCAACAACTCCTGAAAGAGACCGAGAAGCAAAAAGCAAAATTGAAGAGCGGCAATTTTTCACTACCCCATATCATTCTGCTATTTGGCTTTCTGGCCGTGCTATTTGGCATAGGCGCCAAAGTACAGGGGATTGCCTTCATGTCTTTCGTCAAGGGCTTCGCGCTCATTTTTCTGATCGCGCTGATTTCCTTGCTGCTGGCCGCACAAAATGATTTCAAGGATTTGGGCATCGAATATGCCATCTGGGCCATTCTGCTAGGTATTATTATTAGCAATACTATCGGCACGCCAGCCTGGGCAACGGGAGCCCTCCAAACCGAATTTTTTATTAAAACCGGATTAGTGCTGATGGGCGCAGAATTACTCATCAGTAAAATTCTTGCCATCGGTCTGCCGGGGATTTTTGTTGCCTGGGTAGTTACGCCCATTGTATTGGTACTGACCTACTGGTTTGGTCAATATGTACTCAAAATCGCCTCCAAATCGCTCAATATCACCATCAGTGCAGACATGAGCGTATGTGGGGTGTCCGCGGCGATTGCTGCTGCCGCAGCCAGCAAAGCTACCCGCGAGGAACTCACTGTAGCAATCGGTTTGAGTATGGTTTTTACGGCAATCATGATGGTGCTGCTACCGCTTTTCATTAAATTTGCCGGCATGCCGGAAATACTGGGTGGTGCCTGGATAGGCGGCACTATCGATAGTTCCGGCGCAGTGGTTGCTGCTGGCGCAGCGCTGGGTGACAAAGCCATGTATGTGGCGACCACGATCAAAATGATTCAAAACATGCTGATAGGCGTCATCGCGTTTGCAGTGGCTATTTATTTTGCCACCAAGGTAGAAAAAAACGCACAAGCGCCACAAATCGGCATTGGAGAAATCTGGCATCGCTTTCCCAAATTCATCCTCGGCTTCATGGGTGCCAGCCTGTTTTTTTCGCTCCTGTATGCCTCTTTGGATGAATATGTCGCGGGTCTAGTGTTGGAAAATGGTGTTCTGGGCGACTTTACCAAGAATCTGCGAACATGGTTCTTTTGCCTGGCGTTCGCCAGCATTGGTCTCAGCACCCATTTCAAAACCCTCAAGCATCATTTTGTCGGCGGCAAACCTTTGATACTGTACATCTGCGGGCAATTGCTGAATCTGCTACTGACCTTGAGCGTGGCCTATCTGATGTTTTATAAAGTATTTCCTGAAATTACCGCGATGATTTGAGGTCAGCTCATTGAGAGTTTCTGCATAAACAAACTACCCTATAATTTTTTCTTTTAAATCAGAGGCAATGAAATGAAAAAGAAGCTATGCGCATTTCTATGCTTATTCCTGCTGACATCGCATACCTTTGCCACTGAAGTGAGTGCGCCTGAACACGTAGCCGGGGCCATCACCATCAATACAGCAACCGCTAAACTATTATTCGATAAAGGTTATCCTTTTGTCGATGTGCGCAAACGGGGAGACTTCAATCAAAGCCATATCGCAGGAGCAAAGCATTTAGCTGTCAACAGCGAGCATTTCACGGCAAAGAACTTGAAGGCCATTGCTAGAAAGGATGAAGCGGTCGTTTTTTATTGTAATGGCATTCATTGCCCAGGTAGCTCCAAGGCCAGCAAGCAAGCTGTCGAATGGGGATGGCACAAAATCCTTTATTACCGCGAAGGACTCCCCAAGTGGAAAGCAGCCGGTTATGCGGTTAAATAACCCATAAATCACCAACTCATCATACTTACATTTCATACTCACCATGCCTCAGCAAATCTTCCTCAGTTACAGCCGCACAGACCGGGAAGCCTGCATTGCCCTGCGTTTAGCGTTGGAGCAAGCAGGTTTGCCTGTATTTCAGGATGAAGACGCCATCCGCACTGGCGATCGTTGGTTCTCCCGCCTGGAAGATGCCTTGCAACAATGCAACGCTTTTATCGTGCTGGTTGGACGCGATGGGGTGCAGCGCTGGGTGGGCGCGGAAGTACAAGTCGCCTTGAGCCGCCATCTATCACCGCACGACGATACGCAACGCCTGCCGATTTATCCCCTTCTACTGGCAGAAGCCAGCCCGGAATCACTCCCGCCCTTTCTTGGGTTGTTTCAATTTGACCGGTGGGCACCCACCGAACCGTTACCCGTGGGTTTGCTCGACGCCATCCAGGCACGTACCACACGTATCGATACCCGGCACACGATTGAAGGGTGTCCTTTCTTGGGCCTCAGCGCATTTGGGCGAAAAGATGCCGCACTATTTTTCGGGCGCCGTAATGAGACGCTGGAAGCGCTCACCTACCTCGGTGATCAGCAACAAACCCATCCGGATGAACTACTTTCGGCGGGTAGCACAACGTACACGCGCTGGTTACAGATCGAAGGCAATAGCGGTTCAGGTAAATCCTCGCTGGTCAACGCGGGTATGCTGCCGATGATTGAACAGGGCGCGCTATGGGCGCGCACCGGATTTGAGCAATGGCGTATCCTCGGGCCCATGATGCCCGGGAAAAACCCGATCACCAAACTGGCTGAAACCCTGGAACATGGCTTGATTGACGATCCGGCAAAGCGAGATATCGATAGGTGCCTGGAGCGATTAAACGCCAAAGAAAGCGGGCTGGCCTCATCCCTCAAGAATTTCAAACAGACAGGCGCTGCTTTCCTGCTCATCGTCGACCAGTTTGAGGAACTGTTTACCTTTGCTGAAGAAGCCTCACGTAAACAGCTGGATGCTTTACTCGCTCACGCGCTACAGGACAGCGAGTGTCCGTTATTCCTGATCAGCACGGTACGTGCTGACTTTCTCGACCGCTTTGAGTATCTGCCGCGCTTGCAGGCCATTTATAACCGTCAATGCAAACGCTATTTTCTCCCTCTGATTTCTGAGCAGGGCTTGCGTGAAATCATCGAGCAACCCGCCCGCCTGGCCGGTCTGGATGTGAGCGAAATCACAACAGTCATGCTGGATGATGCCAAAGATGAAATCGGCGCGCTGCCGCTGGTGGAAAATGCGCTCTCCCTCTTGTGGCAGCAGAGAAAAAACCATCGCCTGCGCGGTGATGACTATCGGCAGCAAGGCGGGATCGCGGGCATGCTCAGCAGCCAGGCGGATGCCCTGCTTAAGCGCATTGATCAAGCAGTGCCCAAAGGAAAACAGGCTGCACTGGAATTATTATTGCGCCTCACGCGCATCAACGATGAAGGCCGCCATACCCGCCAACGTATCCCCCGTGAAGAAGCCGTCTCAATAGCGAGCGAGGGCGATAGCCCATCCGGCGAACAGATCGTGCGCATGCTCTCAGGAGAGCGCCCAACGGACCTATTGAACACAGGGCACAACAACGTATTACGCTTGATTACATTGAGCCGGGAACAGGAAAAGCACTATGTCGATCTGATTCACGAGACCCTGATCCGCGCGCGCAGCAAGGACCCGCAGACGGGCAAATGGGTGGGTTATTGGCCTACGCTGTACGATTACATCGAAAAAAATCGCAATCGTGATATCTACCGCCAACAGCTCAACTATGAAACTGAACAATGGCAACAAAGCACAGGGCTGGGACGCGTGTGGCATCTCACCTTTCTTGGCCTCAAAAAATACCGGGCACTGCGTGTTGCTGCGCATAGCCCTGAAGCACGTTTCCTTGCCTGGAGCCAGTGTGCACGCAGTGGACTCATCTTATTGCTGACAGGTATTACTCTGTATGCAGCAGAATCGATTTATTGGGTGCAGAAGCATGATTTCCCGCTGGAGATGATGTGGACGCAGCAACGTTTTCGTTTCGGCTACGCTCCTCTCCCTGAACTAACAGAAAAACTGATTCCAGTGGGTACCTTCATTATGGGGGAGCAAGATGAAACATTCAGAGCTGCTCTTCTTGGAGAATATGAAAAAAACTTTGGTGTGCCTGGTAAACCTGTCCAGATTGAGCAGCCTTTCTACCTCAGCAAAACCGAAGTGACCTATGAACAGTATGATTATTACGTTTGGCAACAGCGCGTCAGCGACGCACCGGTGATATTCCCGACGACCGCCAAGGGCGGGCGTGGTAATCGTCCAGTGGTTAATGTCACTGGGTACGAAGCAGTAGCTTACGCAAACTGGTTGGGCGAGCATTTGGGAAAAGAGTGCCGTCTGCCAACCGAAGCGGAATGGGAATACGCTGCACGCGCCGGCACGCAAACGGCTTATCCGTGGGGTAATGACCTTGGTAGCAACAATGCTAACTGTGCTGGTTGCGGCAGTCAGTGGGATAAAGAGCAATCCGCACCGGTACGCAGTTTTGCTGCAAACGGATTTGGCCTGTACGATATGTCCGGTAACGTCTGGGAATGGACTTGTTCGGCCTGGCGGGTTCAATTTGATGGTCAAGAACAGCTTTGCACAGATCAGAAAAACACGGTGGCCCGCGTGTTGCGCGGTGGTTCCTGGCGCGATCTTCCGGTCAACGCGCGCTCAGCCACGCGCAATCGCTACTCTCCGGTCAATCGTAACCACGATGTCGGCTTTCAGGTGTTGTGCTCGTCCCCCATCGACGAATAGCGGATCGCTGGTGCGCTGTTCACTGATGCACTGGGTGGCTGTTCACTGTGCGCCGCGCGCAATTTTTTGTACGTTAATGCAACTTGTTTTTGGTGAAAAGAATCAACATTGTTTTGCAATCAAAAGATTGCTATCGTTGATAGCATTGCTTTCAATGCATTTATCAGGAGAGTGATATGGCAAATATTATGATTCGAGATTTACCTGACAAAACAAAAGAAATACTCCGTATTCATGCCGCACAGGCTGGCGTTTCGCTCGAAGCCTATGTGCGGCATATTCTTCAGAAAGCATCTCTTTCCAATGCATTCGAACCCGTCAATATTCTGGAGATTGCGGAAAAGTATTTTGGTTCTGAAAAAGGAATAGAACTTAAATTACCCGAGCGCAGATCAAAGCGCCAACACGTTGACTTTGATGAATGATCATTCTGGATACCAATGTAATCTCCGAACTCATGCGTGAGTTGCCCGATCCCAATGTGAAGCAATGGCTCACAGCACAAAAGCCTATTCATCTTGGTATTACCACGATCACCATCGCAGAGATTCAAAGAGGACTCATACGCTTACCATTGGGTAAACGTCGCTCCAGATTAACCACGAGCTTTACCGCTTTTGTTACCGAAGCCTTTAGCGGAAGGATTTTTCCTTTTGATGAAGAAGCAGCTTATCGCTACGGCAAAATTGCTGCAAGCTGTGAAGCTGAAGGGAATAATACCGATGCTGTCGATCTGATGATTGCTGCCATAGCCAAAAGCCGGCATGCGGCCATTGCCACCCGGAACACCAAGGATTTTGCAGGCTGTGATCTTGAAATCATTAATCCCTGGATACAATCCGGGTAGAAGAAACAGACGTGTAAAAAAACAAGCGCCGCTGCGCGGCACGCAGTGAACAGAAAATCAGTGGAACAGTGCTCAATAGCCAGTGCACGGCTATTCGATGGGGGACGAACACAACACCCGAAAGCCGACAACGTTGTTACGACCGACCGGAGGGTAGCTGAAGCGTGAGGCCGAGCGTGTGACGCAACGATTTGTCTCCGATATAAGGCATCTGGCAGCTATAACGCCGCACAGCAATCCAAAAAAGGTGAATTCCTTGCACCGGTGTGACCTCAAAAGTCTGAGAGAGTATAATACCCGCTCCTAAAGTTCCGAATAAGCAGGTTGTTAATATTTTATGTCCAAAAAACTTTTTCAGAGAGTGCCGTTACTGGATGGCAATGACGTTCAGGCCAAGCGTGAAGAAATACGATCCTATTTTCATACCACACTGGATTATTATGAGCAGCTTTTTGAGACCTTGCGTAATGATGAGGCTTATTACATCAAGCCGATCACGCTGCGTCATCCTCTGATTTTTTATTTGGGACATACCGCCACTTTCTTTATCAACAAGCTGATTCTGGCGGGTTTGATTAGCGAACGGGTCAATCCGAAGATGGAGTCGATGTTTGCCGTTGGTGTCGATGAAATGAGCTGGGATGATCTGGATACCACGCATTATGATTGGCCTGCCGTGGAAGAAGTACGCGCTTACCGGCGCACCATGCGCAATATCGTCGACAAACTGATCAGCGAGACCCCGCTGTCCCTTCCAATTGGCTGGGACAGTCCCTGGTGGACGATTGTGATGGGCATTGAGCATGAGCGTATCCATTTGGAAACATCCTCTGTATTGATCCGGCAGCATGCGCTGCAATATGTGCAATCCCATCCTGATTGGCAGCCTTGCCGTAAATCGGGTGCAGCACCCGAGAATCAGTTGATCACGGTTCCTGCTGGCAATGTGCAGCTAGGCAAAAGCAAATCCGATCCCACCTACGGCTGGGATAATGAATATGGTCACCATTCAGCAGACATACCCGTTTTCCAGGCAAGCCGTTATCTGGTCAGCAACCAGGAATTCCTCGCTTTTGTCGAGGCCAATGGCTATGGCATCGCGGATCACTGGGAAGAAGAAGGCCGTGGATGGTTGCAACATACCCGCGCGCACTATCCGACTTTCTGGATCAAACAAGACAATGAATGGCGCTTCCGCCTCATGACTGAAGAAATCCCCATGCCTTGGGATTGGCCAGTGGAAGTCAATTACCATGAAGCCAAGGCTTTCTGTAACTGGAAAGCAAAAACCAGCGGGTTACCCGTGCGCTTACCTACCGAAGATGAATGGTATCGACTATACGATGCGGCAAATTTAGCCGAAGTGCCACATGACAAACCAGCGGCGGGCAATATTCATCTCGACTATTATGCGTCCAGTTGTCCAGTGACTGAATTTCCTCAAGGTGAATTTTTCGATATCGTGGGCAATGTGTGGCAATGGACAGAAACACCGACTTATCCCTTCGAAGGATTCGACGTTCACCCGCACTATGATGACTTCACCACGCCTACTTTCGATGACCGGCATAATCTGATCAAGGGCGGCTCCTGGATTGCCTGCGGCAATGAATCCTTGAAATCATCACGCTATGCGTTCCGCCGTCATTTCTTCCAGCACGCCGGCTTTCGCTATGTTGTCACGGATGCGCCTGCCTTCCAGCCGACTTCTCATTATGAAACCGACAAACTACTGTCCGAATATGCCGAATTTCATTATGGCGATACGTACTTCGATGTGCCCAATTTCCCGGCAGCATTGGCCAAATTGGCCATCGCTGCCATGGGTAACCGTCCTGCACGCAAAGCGCTTGATTTGGGATGTGCCTCTGGGCGCTCCACCTTTGAATTGGCCAAGCATTTCGAGCATGTGACAGGGGTCGATTTCTCAGCACGCTTCATCAATCAAGGCGTGCAGCTCGTTCAACAAGGTGTTTTGCGTTATACGTTGACGGATGAAGGCGATCTCGTCTTTTACAAAGAGCGTTCGCTTATAAATTTAGGTCTTGATGATGTCAAACATAAAGTCGAGTTTTATCAGGGCGATGCCTGCAATCTCAAACCGATTCTGACAGGCTATGATCTTATTCTTGCGGCCAATCTGATCGACCGTTTATATGACCCAGCCAAGTTCCTGACGAACGTGCATAGCCGTATCAATACCGGCGGTCTATTGATGATTGCCTCCCCTTATACCTGGCTGGAAGAACACACTAAACGTGAAGCCTGGGTTGGCGGATTCAAGCGCGATGGCGAGAGCTTCACGACGCTGGATGGTTTGAAAGAAATGCTGGGCAATCATTTCAGACTGATACAGGGGCCGCAGGAAGTGCCTTTTGTCATCCGCGAAACCAAACGAAAATTTCAGCATACCTTATCGGAAGTGACCATCTGGGAGAAAATCGCGTGAGTGATCAATTCGATCGCGACATTAAGCGAGCAGGAACGAGCAGTACCAAGTTCGATGAGCGTCTAGGCATATTCGGCAATGCCAATGTGATGCCGTTATGGGTTGCTGACATGGATTTTGCAGCCCCCGCCGCAGTCACGCACGCATTGATCGGACGTGCGACACATCCCATCTACGGGTATACGCTGTTTCCTGAAAGTCTGTACCAATCACTCATCGACTGGTTAAGGCTGCGTCATGGTTGCCATATAGAACGCGAGTGGATCCTCCTCAGTCCTGGCGTGGTGCCTTCTCTCACTGCCACAGTCATGGCGCTCACTAAACCAGGCGAACAAATCATCGTGCAGCCGCCGGTGTATTTTCCCTTTTTTTCGGCCGCAACCAAAACCGACAGGCAGTTAGCCCTCAACCCCTTACAGCTTGAAAATGGACGATACACCCTTGATTTCGATCATCTGGAGCAAATCGGCGCAAATGCACGTATGCTGCTGTTTTGCTCACCCCATAATCCTGTAGGTAGGGTGTGGAGCCAATCCGAGCTAACGCGGCTTATGGAGATGGCTAACAAATATAACTGGGTGATGATCTCCGATGAAATCCATGCCGACCTAGTTTATCCGGGCAGCCAGCATTACCCCTTGGCGAGCTTGGCTGAAAATCCCGAAAATATCATTACAGCGATTGCTCCGAGCAAGACCTTCAACATTCCAGGGCTTCATCTGTCCGCTCTGATCGTGCCCAACAAAGCTCATCGTGCTGCCATTACCCGTTTTTTCGACATGATCCATGTCAGCGCAGCCAATCCTTTTAGCATCGTTGCATTTGAAACTGCCTACCGGCAAGGCGCAGAATGGCTAGATGAATTGATGAGCTATCTACAAGAAACACGCAATCAAGTCAGCGCCTATTTGTCTGAATATTTGCCGTGCATTCAATTGATCCAACCGGAAGGGACGTATTTACTTTGGCTTGATTGCCGTGCACTCAACATGAACGATGCCCAACTTAAACATTTCTTTGTTCACGAAGCGGAAGTCGGACTGAGTCCCGGGGTGTTATTTGGGGGAAATGGCAGCGGTTTCATGCGCATGAACATCGGCACTCCCCGCCACAACATTATGACCGCACTTGAAAATATCAGGAAAGCTTACAATCGGATAAAGATAAGGTCAGGAGAAATACCTTAAGGGCATCTCTAAAAATTCAAATTTCGTCACAACACTTTGTTACTCACAAAAAATGTTTCCTTACATATCAAATATATGCTGCGTCAACATTTTTTGCTCGTGCCTCGTTTTGTTTAGAACTTTGAATTTTTAGAGGTACCCTTAATGGAATGATTATCTTAATAATTTACCAAGAAACATCGAGACATTGGAACTCGTCCATGGCAGGATATCTTCGTCTCTCAGAAGATCCGGGAATTTCTTGGCAGGCATATCGCAAGCCTCTTCATCACCAATTAGCAGGATTTTCATTTTTGCTTCAAACGCGCAGCGCAATTCCCACAATTGCCCATCCGCCCGGATAGTATTCGCTGTAATGATACCGATTGCCCCATCACACCCCCCGACTTTTTCACGGCATTCTTCTTTCCAGGCACTCTCCCATGATTTTTTTTCTGGCATGAATACACATTCCAGTTCCGGGCTCTCTTTGTTTATTTGTTCTATGAGCCGATCCTTAAGATCAGCATCTTTAAGCGGAAAACTAATGAAAACCTGCTTCGTCGTTGACTCCATTGGGTTCCTCCCTGACTTTTGTTATCGTTAAAGGACAAGACACTACATCCTTTACAGCCTTTTTTGCGGCTGGAAGGAATATAGCACTCACCTAACCAAGCGTCAACGCGGATGCGTCTGCAGCAATCCTATGCCAATACTGGCCATTACGATAGAGACTACCGGATTGAGTATGTTCAAGAAAGCATAGGGTGCATAATCCAATACCGGAACACTCAGCGTCGCCGCATAAAAAGCCCCTGCGGTTGTCCAGGGAATCAATGCTGTCGTCAATGTGGCCCCTTCTTCGACAGAACGAGAAAGCACTGCACTATCAAGCTGCGCTTTATGATAAGCATCCCTAAATAATTGGCAATTGAGGATAATGGAAACATACGCTTCGCCCGTTCCCATATTGCTGGCAAACCCCGATAGCATCGTGGTGGCAATGAGCATGCGAATGCGCGTGATGCGCGCAATGATGCGCTCAAGAATAACGGCAAGAAATTTAGCGTGATGCAGAATCCCTCCCAGCGCCAACGCCATGATTGATAACAGCAATGTCCAGGCCATGCTATAAATACCGCCACGACCCAGCAAGGTATCGATATTTTCTATCCCGGTGGTACCTGGTTGATTGAGCCACAAGGCATTGAACACCTCAATTGCGTTCCTTTCTTGATAAAAAATAGCGATTATCATTGCCAGAATAATGCTGCATGACATACTGACTGCTGGAGCATATTTTTTGATGCTCATGCCAAACATGCATACCAGTGGTAACAATGTAATCCACAAACTCATCTGGAATACGCTATCCAATCCGGCTTGAATAGCCGTTATTTCCTCTACAGGCAAGGCGTGATCGGCGTAGTGCCACCCCACCAGAATAAACAGGATAAGCGTCAGCACATAGGCTGGCACAGTGGTATACAGCATGGCATGAATATGGCGATAAAGACTGGTGCCCGCGCTCATGGCCGCAAGATTCGTCGTATCCGATATGGGTGACAGCTTGTCCCCAAAAGTCGCACCCGAAACAATCATACCTGCGACGATTGCCAAAGGAATGCCGATGACTTCGGCAATACCGATCAACACCACCCCTATCGTGCCCACCGTTCCCCAGGAAGTCCCTGTCGCAATCGACATGAGACTACAGAGGATCAATCCTGAAGCAAGAAACACTGCTGGACTGAGCAATTCCAACCCATAATATAAAAGACTGGCAATGGTGCCACTTTGCATAAAGCTGGCGATTACCATTCCTATCAAGATAAAAATGTAAATCGCGGGAAGTGCATGACTGATCCCCTGATTCATCATGTGCTGTATTTCTGTGAAGGAATAACCCAAGCTCGCAGCATGTATTCCCACCCACAATAGCCCCATGAAAATAAGGATATGAATAGAGATCTCAAAAAGGAACAACCCGAGCGAGATCATCAAAAACACGCCAAGCAAGCAAATGATTGCCTGAAACAGTGGCGGTACTTTGAGATCTGCCTGCTTGCCAATATCAGTCTGTGTCATTTATTAGTCGCTTACACGGGCACGAGCGGCCAGAAAAATGGGATTAACACGGCAGCACCCAGCCCTAGCAGCAGATTCAACGGTATCCCCAAGCGGGCAAAATCACTGAATTTATAGTTCCCGGCACTATAAACCAAGGTATTCGTTTGATAACCAATGGGGGTTGCGAAGCTCATACTCGCAGCAAACATCACCCCTACAACAAATGGTCTGGCATCTACCCCCATGTGTTGCGCCAGCTCGATAACAACCGGAGTCATGAGAACGGCCACTGCATTGTTACTCAATATCTCTGTGGCCATGGATGTCAGCAAAATGACAGCCAGCAATATCCACCAGGGCTCCAGTCCCTCGCCAAGGCTTAACAGGCTGCGTGCAGCCATATCAGCGAGCCCGGATTCACGCATGGCAATACTGATGGCCAGCATCCCAA
>CAYNXU010000029.1:0-12263 GCA_964401225.1 uncultured Nitrosomonas sp. | reverse complement strand
CTCAGGTCCTTGGCTGGCGATCCGTACTGAGTTACTTGTTTGGGTATTTAACACTAACGCAAGCACTGAACAAAATTTCGTCAAAAACGGGAATGAGGATCCAAGCGATCAGGCTGCCATTTGCAGAAGCGGGTATCGATGTCGATAAGGTCGATGACTTTCTGCTGGTAGAATCCTTTTTCGATAAACAAAGGGGATAACTACTCATCTCAACTTTATGGGCTATAACCGCTACAGTTATTGTCGTTATCAAGCGCTTTGCGACCACGGTAATGAGCTTACATTACCTGCAGCTTGTGGTGAGAAACTCCTTGTGCTCGCAATGTCACAAGAAAAAAAATCATGAGCACTACCCCGCGCTTGCGCGTACGCAAGGCCGTATTTCCTGTCGCAGGGTTAGGTACACGCTTTTTGCCTGCCACCAAGGCCATGCCCAAAGAGATGCTGCCGGTGGTGGATAAGCCTCTGATTCAGTACGCAGTGGAAGAAGCGGCAGCAGCAGGCATTAAACAGATGATCTTTGTAACCGGACGCAATAAGCGCGCGATTGAAGATCACTTCGACCGTGCTCCTGAACTGGAAGCGCAGTTGCAGAACCACGCCAAACGCGAACTTTATGAGCTATTGATGAGTGTCACGCCCAGTGGTGTGAGCTTTGTCTATCTACGCCAACCTGAACCGCTTGGGTTAGGCCATGCGGTGTGGTGTGCACGTGACGTCGTAGGCGACGAACCCTTTGCCGTGATATTGGCCGATGATCTGATTGATGCTACCCCTGGCGTTACCACGCAACTGCTACAGAGCTATCAAGCGTATGGTGCCTCAGTATTAGCGGTGGAGGACGTGCCGCAACAAGATACAGGTAAATATGGCATCGTGACCACGAATGTACTCAGTCCTATAGAGGAACGGGTTACTTCTATCGTGGAAAAACCTAATCTGGCTGAGAGTCCATCCACACTCGCTGTCGTAGGTCGCTATATACTGCACCCAGAGGTGTTTGCTGAATTGGAGATCACTCCTCCTGACCGCAGTGGCGAAATTCAACTTACCGATGCCTTTGCCCGCCGCATAGGAAGCGGTGATGTAATCGCTCGGCGCTTCACTGGTACCCGCTATGACTGTGGCTCCAAAGCGGGATGGTTGCAGGCAAATTTGGCGCTGGGGCGCAAAGCAGGTTTTCTCTGATATTCTGCTTGCTTATACACGGGTTCAGGCTTTGCATTTGATAACACAGAACTATCCTGTCACTTGTTTATACCAGCACACCATCAATCAGTTGTAATACCCGCTCCGCCTGGTTGGCAAGTTGGGCATCATGCGTGACGATGATGAGGCTGGCATTGACCTTGCGATTGAGTTCCAGCATGGAATTAAACACGCCTTCGGCGGTGTGCCGATCGAGATTGCCAGTCGGCTCGTCAGCCAGAACACAAGCGGGTTGGGTGACCAGCGCTCGCGCTACGGCTGCACGTTGCCGTTCTCCTCCGGAAAGCTCGCCGGGGGTATGGATCAGGCGATGACTCAATCCAACGTGCTGTAACATTTCCGCCGCACGCTCCATGGCCTCCCGTCTATTCATGCGGCGGATAAGCAGCGGCATGGCAACGTTTTCCTGAGCGCTGAATTCGGGAAGCAGATGATGAAACTGGTAGATAAAACCGAGCGATCGGTTGCGCAGTTGGCATCTTTTTTCTTCGCTTATGCGCGTGATATCCTGACCCATGAGCAGAATTTCTCCTTTACTCGGTGCATCTAACCCGCCTAGCAGATGCAGCAGCGTGCTTTTACCAGAACCCGAAGCCCCGACAATGGAGATCATCTCACCTTCGTTTAAAGTCAGGTTAACTCCATGTAATACAGGGACTTCAAGCTTACCTTGAAAGTAGCTTTTGTAAAGATTCCTGCATGAGATGACCGCATTATTCATATCTGAGCGCCTCCGCCGGATTCACCTTCGATGCCCGATAGCTGGGGTATAGGGTTGCCAGGAGCGTTAGGACAAAGGAAACTGCTGCAACCGTTACAATGTCATCAAATTGTGGATCAGAGGGTATTTCGCTGATGTAATAAACTTCCTGGGAGAGGAATTGAACGCTGAATAGTCGCTCGATGAATGCGACGACTTCACCGACATTATAAGCTAGCAGCATGCCGCCAATGACACCGAGCAAAGTTCCGATGACACCAATGAGGGTTCCCTGGACGATGAATATTTTCATGATACTGCCGGGACTTGCCCCCAAGGTCCGCAAAATCGCGATATCTGATTGTTTGTCGGTTACTGCCATGACCAGAGTGGAGACAATATTGAAGGCAGCAACTGCAATGATCAGCGCGAGGATCAGCGACAACATACGCTTCTCAATTTGGATAGCGCGGAAATAATTTGCGTGCTGGTGTGTCCAGTCGCTAAGGTAGTGATCCGCTGAAACCATGAGCGACAAGTCGCGAACAACGCGGGGGGCGTCAAACATATCTCGCAGCTTTAGTCGAACACCAGAAACTTGATCGGGTTCCATGCGATAGAGTTTCTGTGCATCCGCCATGTGAATTAGTGCTAAGCCAGAGTCGTATTCAAAATGACCTGCTTCAAATACGCCTGTTACGGTAAATTGTTTGAGACGCGGCAGTATTCCGGCGGGGGTGACTTGACCTTGCGGGGAGATTAGCACAATTTTATCGCCTGGAAAGGCGCCTAGGCTGCGTGCTAATTCCATGCCGATGATGATGCCGAATTCACCGGCTTTAAGCTGGTATAGCTCGCCCATTGCCATCATATGGGCAAAATCGGCTACGTTATTTTCGGCTTCGGGTAAAATGCCGCGCACGATTACGCCTCGGACGACTTGATTATGTGAGAGCATCCCTTGCGCATTGACGTAGGGGGCGGCTGCCAAGACTTGTGGGTGCTTGATCACGGCATTCGCTACATTCTGCCAGTCGGTTAGTGTGCCACTGATGCTGCTGATCTGAATGTGCGAGGCAACACCGAGAATCCGTGAGCGGACTTCCTTATGAAAACCATTCATGACGGACATGACCGTGATGAGCGCAGTCATACCCAGCGTGATACCGAGTAAGGAAATCAGGGAAATAAAAGAAATAAAGTGATTGCGCCGTTTTGCGCGAGTGTAGCGCAAGCCGATTAACAACTCGTAGGGTGACACGAATTATTTTCCTGAAAAAAAGAGTTATAGCGAATGTCATATTCTAACGAAGCTACGTGTATAAGTGACAGAATATTTCCAGAAAAGATATGAATTTCTGCCAAATTACGGAAAGCACAGCGCATCTTCAGTATAATGATCATCTTAGAAACTGATGATTTGGCATTGAGTGTGGCGGATTTATGTTGCGTGAAGGAAAAGTTCGGATTATTGGCGGTCAATGGCGAAGTCGAGAAATTACTTTTTCTGATGACAAGTATTTACGACCCACACCGGATCGGGTACGAGAAACGGTTTTTAATTGGTTGGGGCAGGATTTAACCGGCAAGCATTGTTTGGATCTATGTGCAGGAAGCGGCGCAATGGGTTTTGAGGCTGCGTCACGAGGTGCCGAGCATGTCGTGATGGTGGAATTAAATCAAAGTATCATACGTTCGTTACATGCTACTCGAGAAAAGCTGGGTGCAACGCAGGTGGAATTGGTAAAGATGAATGCGATGGCGTTTCTTGCCTCTGATACCAGACAGTATGATGTTATTTTTTTAGATCCTCCTTTTCAGTCTGAGCTGTTGTCTGAATTAATTAAAGTGCTTCCTGCACGGATGACTGAAACCAGCTTTGTGTATGTTGAAAGTGGTGATCGTCTCAATCTTGATGAGCAATGGCTTGTATGGCGAAGTGGATGCGCAGGTAAGGTTTATTATCAATTACTGAAATTGAGTAAAAATGGATAAGGCAGTTTATCCCGGCACTTTCGATCCCATGACACGTGGTCATGAAGATTTAGTACGTCGTGCAGCAAAGTTATTTGATAAAGTTATTGTAGCCGTTGCTGCGGATAGTGGTAAAACTTCCTTTTTTTCATTGAACGATCGCATAGACATGGCGCAAGTAGTGCTCAGCGATTGCTCAAATATTGAGGTAATAGGTTTTTCTGGGCTGTTAACTACGTTTTTACAGCAGCAAAACGCGCGAGTCATCCTGCGAGGGTTGCGCGCTGTGTCAGATTTCGAATATGAATTCCAACTGGCGGGAATGAATCGTTGCTTGTATCCAGATGTTGAAACGGTGTTCTTGACCCCATCCGAGCAGTATATGTTTATTTCTGCAACCATCGTGCGAGAAATTGCCAGATTAGGGGGTGATGCGAGTCAATTTGTGCATCCCATTGTTGCAGAGCAGTTACGTAGAAGAATGAAAAACTGATTTCTTGAGGTTGTTGATATGGCGTTAATAATTACGGATGAATGTATCAATTGCGATGTATGCGAACCGGAGTGTCCTAACGGTGCTATCTCGCAGGGTGAAGAGATTTATGAGATTAACCCCAATTTATGTACCGAGTGTGTGGGGCATTATGATGTGCCCCAATGCGTCGAGGTTTGTCCAGTCGATTGTATCGTGACCAATCCAAACGTGATTGAGAGTCGCGAGCAATTGCTCGCTAAATATCAAGCGCTGATTACTGGCGCGGCGCAAGCTCCTCGGGAATAGCGTAGCGTCTTGGTCCAAAAATGGCCGTGCCTATCCGTACAATCGTTGCTCCTTCTGCAATCGCGATATCCATATCTTCAGTCATGCCCATCGATAGCGTGTCGATATCGAATCCATCCTTTTTGAGCTGATCATAAATTTCTCGCATCATTTGGAATTGTTCCCGCTGAAGTGCCGTTGCTGAAGTAAGCTCAGGCACCGCCATCAGCCCCCGTAATTTCAGGCGAGGTAATTGGTTGACAAAGGTAGCGAGCGCGACCGCTTCTTTAGGATCTACCCCGCTTTTGGTAACTTCTCCGCTAACATTGACTTGCACACACACTTGCAGCGGTGGTAACGAGTCAGGCCTGGCATTGGATAGGCGCACTGCAATTTTTTCTCGGTCTACACTGTGTACCCAAGCAAAGTTTTCTGCAATGGGTTTGGTTTTATTGCTTTGAATCGGACCAATGAAATGCCACTCGATGGGCAAGTCGGACAGTGCGCGAATTTTTATCAATCCTTCCTGTAGATAGTTTTCTCCAAAAACAGTCTGGCCTGCTTCCCAGGCTTCTCTCAATTTTTCGGGTGGATTCGTTTTGCTTGCAGCCAATAACAGAATCTCCTCCGGCTGTCGTCCCGCATTCTTTGCGGCTTCTGCAATACGGGATTTGACTGTTTGCAAGCGTGTGGCAATGGTGGTCATGATGGGCTATTAGCAATGAAAAACAGTGAATGAAATAGTGCTGTCGGGAAAAGTAGCCTGCATCAAGATAGGATAGGCGATCTACCATTCAATATCCGCTCAATTTTTATTTGTTCCTACCGTTGATACACAAATAGGCTTTTATTTTGAGTACGAATTGTATAGGCCGGTACGTATTACTTATTCTTAAAATTCAGGAAACTTAACTTACATGAACATAGTAGAACTACTTGCTTTTGTGGTCAAGAATAACGCTTCTGATTTGCACTTATCCGCAGGAATGCCCCCAATGATTCGCGTGCATGGTGAGGTCAGGCGCATCAATCTGCCAGCAATGGAGCATAAAGATGTGCATGATATGGTTTATGACATCATGAACGACAATCAGCGTAAATTCTATGAAGAGCACTTGGAATGCGATTTTTCTTTTGCTGTACCTAATCTTGCCCGTTTCCGGGTAAATGCATTCAATACCAATCGGGGAGCAGCCTCGGTCATGCGAACGATTCCATCAAAAGTGTTGTCGCTGGAGCAGCTCAAAGCGCCCAAGATTTTTTCTGAAATCGCTAAGCAACCGCGGGGTGTGGTACTGGTTACGGGGCCGACGGGGTCAGGTAAATCGACAACGCTCGCTGCGATGATCAATGATATCAATGAGAATGATTATGGCCATATCCTGACACTCGAGGATCCGATTGAGTTTGTACATGAAAGTAAGAAATGTCTTATCAATCAACGCGAGGTCGGGAGAGACACGCATAGTTTTGCCAATGCATTACGCTCAGCCTTGCGTGAAGATCCGGATATTATCCTCGTGGGTGAGATGCGTGACCTGGAAACGATTCGTTTGGCGATGACTGCAGCGGAAACAGGACATTTAGTATTTGGCACACTGCATACGAGTTCTGCAGCAAAAACGATCGATCGTATTATTGATGTTTTTCCCGCTGAAGAAAAGGAAATGGTACGTGCCATGTTATCTGAATCGCTTCGGGCGGTTATTTCTCAAACATTGTTGAAAACAAAGGATGGCACAGGTCGGGTCGCAGCACATGAAATCATGATTGGTACGCCAGCCATCCGTAATCTAATTCGAGAAGGAAAAATAGCGCAGATGTATTCAACGATTCAAACCAGTCAGGGTGTGGGCATGCAAACACTCGATCAGAATCTGACCGAACTGGTTAAGAACAACGTCGTTTCTATGGCTGAAGCACGCACAAAAGCAATGAACAAGGATAATTTTCGGGGTTAAGCGGTATTAAAAGCGAGCTGTGTTGCCGTTGCAGTGTTAAAAACAGGCCTGAAAAACTCATGATGAGAAATAAACTCCACTTCTTGCTCGGCACAAAGTGTTTTGTCCTAAGGTCCAGTCTCCTAACTGTTTGCTGTGCTTTGCTTGTGTCACCTGTTTTTGCTTTGCATCGATTGCCGCAGTTATGTTTTCAGGGGTTTATTAATGTGCCCAATATGAGATAACAAGAACTTGAGGATTTACTATGGAACAAGAGCAAGCAATAAAATTCATGCATGATTTGCTGCGTTTGATGATCAGCAAAAAAGCTTCCGATTTATTTATCACAGCAGGGTATCCGCCTGCGTTTAAAGTTGACGGGAAAATGACGCCCGTATCACAGCAGCAACTCTCACCCCAGCATACTGCTGAGCTTGTACGAGCGATTATGAATGACAAGCAGGCAGCAGAGTTTGAGAAGACTAAAGAATGCAACTTCGCGATTCACCCTCATGGCATTGGACGATTTCGTGTTAATGCGTTTATTCAACAGCAACGTGCTGGACTGGTAATACGAACGATTACGACTCAAATCCCGAATTTTGATGATTTGGGTCTACCGCCGGTTTTAAAGGATGTTGTTATGAGCAAGCGTGGCCTGGTTATTTTCGTAGGCGGCACGGGCTCGGGCAAATCGACGTCGCTCGCCGCACTCATCGGTCATCGAAACCAGAATAGCTATGGTCATATTATCACGATCGAAGATCCTGTCGAGTATGTTCACGAGCATATTAACTGTGTGATTACCCAACGAGAAGTTGGTGTCGATACGGATTCTTGGGAGGCGGCGCTAAAGAATACGTTGCGCCAGGCACCTGATCTTATTCTCATCGGTGAGATTCGTGATCGCGAAACGATGGAACATGCGATCGCATTTGCCGAAACGGGCCATTTATGTATGGGAACGCTCCACGCTAATAGCGCCAATCAGGCGCTTGATCGTATCATCAATTTTTTTCCAGAAGAGCGCCGCGCGCAGCTGTTAATGGATTTATCCTTAAATCTGAGATCATTGATTGCACAGCGCTTGATTCCTAAGAAAGAAGGTAAGGGCCGGGTAGCAGCAATTGAGGTGATGCTTAACTCACCATTGATATCCGATCTGATCTTCAAAGGTGATGTGCATGAGATCAAGGAAATCATGAAAAAATCACGAGAGCTGGGTATGCAAACGTTTGATATGGCCCTATTCGAGCTTTATGAGGCAGGTCTGATTAGTTATGAAGATGCATTGAGAAACGCAGATTCCATGAATGAGCTTCGCTTACAAATCAAGCTTAATGGTTCAGAAGCAAAGCATGCAGATATTAATTCGGGGATTGAGCATTTGGCGATTACTTAAGCGGTCAAAGCATGCTCGTTTATTTTTTTATATCTGTTTTATGACCACGGACACCGATTAGATGCCATGCAAATTCTTGCGTACCATCCGAATCCAGAAACATAGACAGCGCACTCTTGGATAAGGGAGGTACTGCGACATCGATGATATATTCTTTTGATTCGAGTGGTGTCTCGGTGATTGTTCCAGCAATTTGTGATGGAATGAGTTTGATGATTACTTGTTCGATAGCGTAATCATCGTTGCCGTTATAAATGCTGCCATTAAAAATCCCCCAGCCAAAACCTGCATCGATTCTAAGTTTGCTGATTGCTTCATAGGAAAATTCAATTATCTTGGAATCGTTGTCCGGCATTGAATGATTGCGCGCGAGTGCCGATTCTTGTTCTTCTCCAGTTTTTCTTTCAGCCTTTTCTAAATAAGCATCGGAATTATCTAACGGTAATTGATCGCCGATGGCAATAGAGCTACACAACATCAGAACGATACCCATCAACAACACTTGTTGCATCTATAACTCCTGTATTAATCGTTAAAGACATAAAATACATCAAATGAGTTCGAAAAAATTATCTTTTCTGTTTGCGATAGCATTTTTCATGTAGGCCGTACTTTTCTTTATTTCTTGGTTTATCTGCGTGCTAGTCTTTTTTAATGCCAGAAAACATATACTTAATTAATTGTACGAACAAAAAAGGTATAAAGCTCATTCCTGTTACCCAGTAGTGCTCGTAAGTGAACTGATCACCTTCATCCATGATGATATACATAAAGAAAATACCAACGGGAGCGATTAAGGCGAGTATTTGAAGTAATAAAAACAGTTTTTTAATCATTTGTTTAGCCCATATAATCGTTTCTGTAGAGAGTTTCGGAATTTGATAGATCTCTATTCCGTCAAATTAAATATAAGTTTAGTATAAGAAAGAATACAAGACTTTTGAATCTTGCTGTGCGCAAGCAGATAAATAACGCTTTAATGTATATGGAAGTTATACTTGTTATTACCCATTTTCCCGACAAAGCAAGCGCAATGATGCTCGCACAACAACTCATAGAACGTCGAGCTGCGGCTTGCGTTAATCTATTGGCTGAATCTACCTCGGTGTATCGTTGGCAGGGAGAAACGGAGACGGCCGATGAAATACCCGTATTTATCAAAACATTGGCGGAACATTATGCTGAGGTTGAAGAAATCATTAAAACCATCCACCCTTATGAACTCCCTGAGATTATCGCTGTCCCTGTAAAGACTGGATTACCAGCCTATCTACAGTGGGTTGCAGATGAGGTGACGGATCATTCTTAAATGAGCAATACTAAAAACAAATTCGAGCAAGCTATGCGTTCAATTCAATTATTTCTGATTCTATTTTGTTTTGTTAGCACCAATGTTTTCGCTGAAGAAGATAAGCGCTCCAGTGGTTCCAGTGTGCTATCGATACTGCAAAAATTAGGTGCGAGTTTTGGGCAAGCAGAGCAAGAATTGCTACCTCCGGATGAGGCATTTAAGTTATCCATCGAGGTGCGTGATGAGCGCACACTGGTTGCCCATTTTACTCCTGCAAAAGACTATTACCTTTATCGTGACAAAATTACCTTCGAACCGAAAAGTGATGGCATTCATATCGAAAAAGTGACGCTTCCTCAAGGTAAGATGAAGGATGATCTGACCTTTGGGCACACGGAGGTTTATTATCAGCCGTTCCAGGCCATTATTTCTTTAAAGCGAGAACCCTCAGCGACGGATCAGCTTTCCCTGGCTGCAACCTATCAAGGTTGTAACGAGCCGATAGGGGTATGCTATGCGCCGATCAAGAAAGAAAACAATATCGTGCTTCCTGCTATCCAGGCGGCTATGAATTCGGTGGCAGAAACCATCAGTGGCAGCGCTGAAGCTGCGCGTTTAGATGCTACTGCCGAGCTATTTCAGACCCCATCGAGATTGCCCGCTATTGAGACCGAGTCATACAAAATCGAACAAATGTTCGCAAGTGGTAATTTCTGGTTAATTTTGACGGGCTTCTTCGGCATAGGCTTATTGCTTGCATTTACGCCGTGTGTCTTTCCTATGTTTCCAATTTTATCGGGGATAATTGCGAACAGAAGCCAGCATCTTACTAAACGGCGAGGATTTATTTTAGCGCTCACCTATGTTCTGGGAATGGCGATTGCTTACGCCATAGCCGGTATTGCTGCCGGATTATCAGGCGCCATGCTGTCGGCAGCATTACAAAATGCCTGGGTGTTGAGCACATTTGCATTGGTGTTTGTCCTACTGGCTTTTTCGATGTTTGGTTTTTACGAGTTGCAATTGCCAAGCTTTCTACAGAGCAAGCTCTCTCAAGAAGCGGGACATCTGAAAGGTGGGCAACTATCAGGTGTATTTGGGATGGGCGCATTGTCTGCGCTGATTGTCAGTCCTTGTGTAGCGGCGCCGCTTGCGGGTGCGCTGCTTTATATCAGCCAGACACGCGATGTCGTGCTGGGAGGGTCGGCATTATTTGTGATGGCGCTGGGCATGGGTGTACCTCTTTTATTGTTGGGCGCATCGGCAGGGGCTTTGTTGCCAAAATCAGGCCCATGGATGGAATCGATCAAACAGTTTTTTGGTGTGTTGTTACTAGCGGTTGCTATCTGGCTGATGTCACCCGTGGTTTCTGCCGTAGTTTACATGTTGTTGTGGGCGACATTACTTATCATCTCGGCCATTTATTTGCATGCGATCGATCCTTTGCCAGAACGTGCATCCGGTTTTAGGAAATTTCTTAAGGGTGTTGGGGTTATTTCACTACTGACAGGGGTTGCACTTTTGATAGGCGTATTATCCGGTAGCCGGGATATTCTGCAGCCACTTTCAAAATTGAGTATCGTCAGTAGTGGAAACACTGAGGCGGCGCTCTCTGTGGGTTTGGATCAGAATGCTCATCTGCCCTTTCAGCGGATAAAAACAATTGCCGAGCTTGATGAGGTTATTCAGCAATCTAGCAATAAATACATTATGGTGGATTTTTATGCCGACTGGTGTATTTCATGCAAGGAGATGGAGCGTTTTACTTTTACTGATTCCCGAGTGCGAGCGCGCTTGAAAGATGTCGTTCTGTTGCAAGTGGATGTGACTGACGGAACACCGGATGATGCGGCATTACTGAAACACTTCAAATTGTTTGGTCCGCCGGGAATTTTATTCCTTGACCGTCAAGGGCGCGAGATACCGAATATCAAGATCATAGGCTATCTCAATAAGGAAGATTTCCTTACCGTACTGGATGCGGTATTGATTTGAATTTGATCGATCACATTCTACTTTTAATCCAATGAAGGAATGGTTGCATGTCAAAATTTAGCCAAGCATTGCTCTATATCGGGGTTGCTTTATTAGCAGTCACGGGTGGCGTTGTTTACAAGATTCAGCAGATCAATCATGCTCAGTTGAGTAGTGCAGAAAAAAAAGAGGGTGCGGAAGCATTCTTTGCGACGAGCTTACCTGATATCGCGGGTAAGACTCAGTCTTTTTCTCAATGGCGTGGCAAAGTTTTACTGGTTAATTTCTGGGCGACATGGTGTGCGCCCTGCCGTGAGGAAATACCGGAATTTATTGAGGCGCAAGATAAATTTCGCGAACAAGGATTGGTTCTGGTCGGAATTGCGATCGATCAAAAAGAAAGGGTGGAGATGTTCAATAAAGAATTTGGCATCAATTATCCGATCATGGTGGGAGATATCGATGCTTTTTCACTGGCAGAAGCGATGGGAAATCCACAAGGCGCCTTGCCATATACCGTAATCATTAATCGAGATGGAGAAATCGTCGATTCCCATTTAGGACGTATTCATATAGATAAAGTTGAAAAAATACTGAAACCCTTGCTATGAATCTCTTTGTTGACTTTTTCTAAAATACGATATTTTTAAACAAAATGACGTAGGCGCAAAAAATTGTTGATGCAGCATCTATCTGATAGATAGGGAGGAATTTTTACAGGCTACAGCGTGTTGTGGGAGAGTTAGAATTTTCAGAGGTTCTGTAAAGAATGCAACTCGCCGATATTGTATTGATTATTCATTTTGTGTTCGTGTTATTTGTTGTTGGCAGCCTCCCCGTGATTTGGATTGGCGCATGGCTACATTTAAAATTTGTCCGTAATTTTGTATTTCGACTCACCCATCTTGCGGCAATATTGTTTGTGGTAGGTGAGTCGCTAGTAGGGATCGCTTGCCCCTTAACACGATGGGAACATGAATTACGCAAGATTGAAAGTGATCAAAGCTTTATCC
>CAYNXU010000028.1:0-12730 GCA_964401225.1 uncultured Nitrosomonas sp. | reverse complement strand
ATTTTTCCAGCGTATCGTTTCTACCGCGCGAAGCCAACTCAACTTCCATTTCGTAAGCTTTATCGAAATGATCCTCAATCGCTCGCTTATTTCGTCCAGTGATGAAAATCATTTCACGGATACCTGCCGCAATAGCTTCTTCTACTGCATATTGAATCAAGGGTTTATCCACAATAGGTAACATTTCTTTTGGATTTGCCTTAGTAGCGGGCAAAAACCGAGTACCCATACCAGCAACGGGAAAAACAGCCTTAGTTATTTTTCGCATATATCACCTAATCATTTTGTGAAAATCTGACCACAAAATAGAATAACGGTTTTCATGATATTTTCTGTAGACATGTTTTCCTTCAAGACTATTTTAAAGTATCTCGTACGTTGCGTATTGAGCGGATGGCCCAGCAATCGGAAAAATAATATTGTAGCGAGCGCCTGGGCGTAAGCTCCTCATCTCGAGCATCCAGGTAAAGGGTATTAATATGTTGTGGTAGCGCCGATAAACCTAAACGCTTAATACGGGCTTTAATCAATTGATTTTGAAAATATCTTAAACTATAACGCTGTAATCGGCGAACGTAAAACAGCGGATTATAAAGAGAAGCATGTATGACTGATTCATACTGAAAAGTGGCAGACGGCACTATTCGAACTAAATCATGATCCCACTGAGCACTAGGATCAAGATCCCATAATGCTAAGGCACCTATCAGACTGTCATCTCCAATTAATCCCTGAGGAAGTCGCACGTGTCGCGCACGCAGCCGAGTTACAAAATCTTGCGAAAGTGCATACAGATTACCTGCAAACCCACCATTGGAGGTAATAGCCCGTCGAAAAACTCCCAGTGACAAATTGTGTTGACTTGGCACACCTGAAACTGCATTGACATGCCGATTCATCAAAAGATATTCTTCTAAATGTTGTAGCGCTCCCTTTCCAACACGACAATCTCCATCTGTAAAAAAATAACTTCCAGCTTCAGGGGCTAGTTCATGAACAAAATAATTCCAGGCATTTGCTTTGTCACCGATTTCTAATTCAATGACTTTAACCCAGGGAGCGGTTTGGGCATACTCATCGACAAAAGCTACAGTATCATCGGTACAACCATTTGCCATCACGTAGCATGTCGTATTGGGCAATAAAGGAGATACGCGTAAAGCCTCAAGACATGCAATTATTCTACGAGACTCATTATGTGAAAAAACAGCAATGGCCCGGTACGTGGCGTTATATGAAGAAGTCATCTGCTCAGATCACATAAAAACTTATATAAAAAATTCATTTGTTAAGAAAGTAAAATTGCGCAAACATCTGTTTATATCATGCATCGAAGCAAAGCATAATCATTCATACAATTACTCTTTTTGAGCTAACGCCCATACCGTTACAGGAAAATCAGGCTCATTCTTCAATGAACCAAACCATCCTCTTCTAGCCCAACGATTAAAATTAGCCTTCACGCACGCACGGTTGCCCCAAGAACCCGCAATGATTTTATCCAGTGGAAATCCACTCTCTGCCAGAAAGTATTTGATACCCGTTTCAGTCCATCGAGTACAATCATAAGGAATAGGGTGGTATTTGATCAGAAAGGGCGTCGAGACTAGGAAATAACCACCAGGCCGTAACATAGCATAAACATTTTTGGCTGCTTGATAGGGTCTGAGAAGATGCTCGAATACTTGATCTGCAATGATAAGATTGAATTGATCATCCAGAACATCTTTACATATATCATATTCTGGAAAATTCATCTCGCGATAGCTACGGAAAGGAAATGTGCGCCAATATTCCCCCGAAGAAATTTCCAAAACGTCTAAATTCTCCATACCTCTGTCGGCAAGTAGTCGAGCACACGCTTCATGCATGACTGGCCTTGTCCAATGGCGATAATCATACCCAATACAGGCAAGAAATTTCTTTATTCGCTGCGTACTGATATTCTGAGAAAAGAAACGGTTATATATATATTCGAGCATGAGTCACCCCAACTTTAAACTAGCATGTTATCGACTAAAAACGTATTAAACTTTTTCAATTGTATTAAATGTATTTCGAACCATACGTAACGTATAAAGTAGTTCGTTTTTGTCCCATGGTGTGAAACGTGGTATCTGAAATAGGTCATCATGACTTCTGGCAGCACCCCACGCAGTAGTAACAGCCGCCTGAAATCCTACTTTCTTGACCATGTTGACGTGGTTAGCATGATAGTCTCTATTCGGTTTGCCGTTTGGATAAGCAAAGAGCTGTACTGGCGCATTAATGATTCCTTCCAACGTTTCTTTACCATCCGCAATCTCTTTCAATGCGTCCGCATCCGTGATTCTAGTCAGAATAGGATGGTTAACAGTGTGCCCCCCTATCTCCATGCCCGCATCATATAATTGCTTGACTTGACTCGAGGTCATCATGAGATTGTCAGGTAAATCTGCGGCTATGAGCGTTCTTATTTTCTCAACTTGCGATTGCCTTAGCTCATCAGGTAAATACTTAAGCATATCGATTACTTGATAAAGTGATTGACGTCGATCAGTAAGCGATGAAATCGGATAAACTCCCAGACCAATTTCACTTAGATCCAGCACATCACCCCGTGCCCGGCGCACCGATTCGATTACGGTGTCATTCCACATTCTCCCACCATCGACAAAACCCGAGGCAATAAAAAAAGTAGCTGTTATGGCGTATTTCTGGAGTATTGGTAGCGCGATTTCGACATTATCCGCATAGCCATCATCGAAAGTAATGCTGACAGCACAACTTGGCAGAGTGCCACGACGCAATCTAGTAATAGCATCTGATAAAGGCAGGACGTTAAAGTTTCTAACTAGATAATTAAGCTGCATCTCAAAGTTGCTAATGTCTTCTCCACCCAGTAAAGGATCTGGTTCAGATAAAACACGGTGGTAGATGACTACGGATAGCTTAGCGTGCTTGCCTGCGGGTAAAAATAGTGAAGGTATTATTTTCATTGGTTTTCCTGGAAACGCATGTTATAACTAAGGGAAGCCAACCATTGAGCGCTTGTCAGGGTCGCTTACCATAAACGATAAACGCATGACTTAACAATATACCCACCCCGGGAACAAAGCGAAACACCCATCTAGCAAGCGGTGTTTCAAGCATCCACTGGAAGCGAGCCCAACGTGAAGGCAGCATTGGCAGCCAGAACAGTTTGATTTCAGTCAAACCATGCGCCTGCATGATGCTTTTAATATCACGATATGATTCGTAGCGTAAATAGCCAGGTTTTCCCCAAAGCTTGCTAAGAAAATAAGACCCCCAATGAAGTACGCACCAGCCATTCAAGGCATCTACCCATATTTGCCCGCCAGGTTTCGTAGCTTGAATTAGTTCATTAATGACCTCTCTCGAATTTTCGAGTGCCTGAGTCACACCGAAACAAATCGCACCATCTAAAACACCCTGCCTAACTGGGATCTTGGTAGCATCAGCTGTGCACCAATTGATTGAGTTACTCCCTTTTGCCCGGGCTTTTTGCAAAGTGGGATATGAATAATCCAAACCGATCACCTGCATACCTTGTTCAGCGATAAACCTCGAGTACGTACCGGCACCACATCCCAGATCCAACCACAACCCAGCATTTGGATGATTTCTCGTCCAAAGGTAAATAAAGTTGCGTAACCGTATTTCCAGTCCGGTAGAGGACCACCCGGCTATTTGTGCATCCTCATTCGATCGTGCTGCAAACTTCTCAAACCGTCGACGCCACCCTTCTTCAAATCGACGCCGTGAAGGTAACTTAGACATTACGCCAAGCTCGTGCTTGATCAACAGGATCGCGCTTACGACTAATCGCTGATTGTTGAACCAGTCCAAATTTTGAGTTCTGTTGATGACTCAAGGAGAGCGATTGCTGAACGATACGTAATGTCAAAACAACAATAGCAAAAAAATGGTATGGAAGATCAAAGTATGACAACCCTAGAAATGCTCCCCCTACAGCATAACCCACCAAGCCTACCTGGATCATCGAGGCGAGATCAAAAGCCCATTTAAGCTCTGTAGATTGCCGAGTCAATTTCATTATTCTGCTGGCTGTCCTCCAAGCAATTAGCCCCAAAATCAGAAAAATACCCAGGCCCACAAAACCTTGTTCACCGAGCATCTCGAAATAAATACTATGTACATCAGGATAATGTATTCTCCCACTACGATCGACTAAACCAGGCGCATAAGTTTCATAATTCGCCTCATGAAAGCTCTCGAACCCCCCTCCCGTTAATGGCCGTGCACTGGCAAGCCTAAATGCAAACGTCCATGCTGTAATCCGCCCCATCGCAGAAGCATCTTCTTCATAATCTTTAATAGTTCCCATACGGTCATGCCATTCCTGTGGCATGAACATGAAAACAAAAGGAATCATGCAGACAATCACCATAAATGGAACAAGTTTCTTGCGGCTTTTTAGCCACAGAAAAAAGGCTATTGCTGCAATAGCTAAAAATGCCCCTCGCGACTGTGTTCCCAGAATAGCGATGGATATAAGCAACAACGCTGCAATTAACCCTAAACGTACCCATTTATGCTCAGCATGAACAAATAAATACCAAACCAAGGGCAATATCATGACTAAAGCTAAGCCAATTTCAGTATTACCAGAAATAAAGCTCGTTGCAGGACCGAGGACGTGATGAGCGCCGCCTGTACTGAGTGTAAATACGCCCCCTTTTACCCCATAAAAACCGATTGACACTACGATCACCCAGATGAGGCTATCGATTTTCTTTCTATCCGTCATCACCCACAGCGTAATAAAGATAAAAAGCTGAATTTTTAATACTTTATCTAATTGTCCCCATGAAACACTAGGCTGTAATGAAAAAATAGTTGAAATCAGAAACCAAACATTGAGTAAAAGAAGCCATCCGATAGCGGGCGACCAAAAGATATCTAGTTTTTTTCTGGAAATGAATAGAGACGCAATGGTCGTTATCGCAATAAGCATCGCAAAGGGAAAACTGTAAGCAAAACCCCATCCCAGTCTATGGGGGTTCATATAACCGATCCACGACCAAAGTAGCACGCCAATATGAGGATTGGTTAATACAAAGGGTAGCAAACCAAAAATAAAAATCGTAATTAACCAATCTCTCATATAACTTGTTTTCCGGATTCAGCGAAAATATCGTAGTGGTATTTGATATTTAGCGAGTACTTATTAATTGAATCGATCCTGTAGCAATAGGGCATCAATGAAATACTTAGTCGCCCAGTTTGGATAGCCTCCTCGCATATACCCTCCAAACATAGGAAATGAGCCCGCGATTGCTCCATCAAATGGCGAATTTGATGTTTTAATTACTTGAAGCGTTTTTAGCGCATTCACAAGCACGTCTGCAGCCTGTTTATATTCTGCCTGACCTGTTACTTCATAAAGCCGGAAACAAACTACAGCTAATTGAGCATTACCCGTTAAGCAAGATGATAATACAGCAGGCTCCCAATCCTGATAAAATCGGCCGGCCAGCAGGCCACGACGATTGATACGCGCGCGCAATGGATCAATTCCTGCTTGTGCTGCAGCAATGAAATCAGATCGTTGCGCAAGTATTCCCACTTCGAGTACACCTTGCAAGGTGTAACCTATGGTATGAGTAAGTGGCGCAGCTGATCTAGTCAGACAATTATGTGCAAACCATCCATTTGATTGCTGTTGATCAATTGCTGCTTCGATGACTCTAATCGCAGCTTGCTGATAACAAGCCTCCCCTGAAAACTCTCCAAAGCGATACAGTGCCCATGCGCATAAGCAAGTGTACGTTTTGATCTCATCCGTACTAACATAACGACCGTTAGTACGGAAATAACCTGCTTCGTCAATATCAGCAATTAAGAAATCGGCAGCACGGCGAGCAGCATCCAGAAATACTTTTTCACCGGTTGCACTATACGCAGAGCACCAGCCATCAAGCACCATGCCTGTATTAAATGCAGCTGGAGTTTGTTGTTCCGGTGGACATACCGGCCCACCCTGCACCGCTCCCGACGGCATTTGAATCGCTATTTCCCAATGGGCCATTCTAAGCGCAGCATCGCGCACACTTGAATCATCAAAACGCTTAGCATAAGCCAGCAAAGTAGTAATAATATAACCCGTCGTTTCAGGGTAGGATGGCATCCACTTTTCTGAGTCGCCACGACATGGAAAATAACCGAGTGATACACCATCATCAGGAGTTTCCTGTTGCGCACGAAGCAACCAATTCACAGCCGATTGCATTCGAAGTGAAGATTCACTCTTCACGGAACGATCTGAGAAAATAAGGTAGCGCCATAGATCTCGCAAGACATGTTTCATAAAATCTTGATTGCCTTGCTCAAATATTCTCAGCAGCTCATGTACCAATCCCCTGAGCTCCCAATATTTTTGGCGCAGGCTCACTTGGAAATAGTTATCACGCAAAAAACGCATAGCTGTAATCAATCTCAATTTTTCACCTTCTTTCTACACAGAATCTCAACCATTATTACTTACAAACAGTGCAATGAAACAAAATTACAGAATGGATTTCACCCTGTATTTTATAGTTATCTGATCATGCACGAATCGCCTGGATTGTTTTATACCGAACCCTGATAATGCACTCCGCAGTATGCTACGGGGTATTAACTACGCTCTTTAACCTATTAGTTTTCAAGACACCTTCGTCCAAGGAACATAGAATTGAATCTGTAGAGATTAAAAATTCCCGGAATATCCTTGCTATACTGCCTACTTAGACATAGCCCCCGCCAACATCATACTAAAACCTTTCATTTCACTTAAAATAAGTAAGATTATGCGTGCTTTTCCCCCTTTAGCATTGAAAACGATTCGTGGATACTGCCAACTAACCACTTGAACTCATTTAGTCGCATTTCTTATATAAATAAAAGAAGTATCAAGTAGAAATATATAGTAGGTTAGAGGCATCTGGATACACATATCGCAAATTGGAAGAAGTATCCAAAGTAAGTTTTTTTTAAAGAAAATTCAAAAAATAATTTGAAAATGAATCATAAGTTATTTTATTCGTACAGCGAATACCGAGAAACATGAAGTAATATGTACATAACTTAATATGTGCATGGATTTACAGAAGATCTTTTCAAACTCTTTAACTGTGGATATTTGTCATAAAATTTAATTTCAACAAATTAAATTCAGAAGATATCGCCTCTGTCCTTCATCAATATTTTTCATCATCTGTGAGGAAATGAAGTTTGCACATATTTAAATCTTTATTTCGGCAACTACATAATGCATTACCGGATAAAATCCGGTATCCAATAGATGTTGCAACGACAAGCATTCTAGATACACTTCAAAATCGATACATACCTGCTTATTACGTACGAGCCCAGCTTGCTGATGGGCAAAGCGAAGGAAAAGTTCTCTATCTTGGTAATCTATCACAATATAAATCCTGGATACATGCATACTTTGGTCAATCTGTTGAACCAGTATCTATAGGCAACCTTTCTCTTTTTCAGACTCTTCGAAAAAATGAATCTGCTCCACGAGCTGATGTAACTTTATGTCCAATAAATCCATTTACTAAACATTTGCTCAATCCAGGCTGGCATATCATACCCCTATTTGTAGACTGCATTCTTGATCTCCGCAAACCAATTCAAGAGCTGATTACTAGCAAAGGAGCAAATCATCCTATGCGTACTGCTCGCCGCTTTGATTATCGCTTCGAGATTATAAAAAACGATAGTGCACTTTATGAATACTTTCACCATATGCTTATCCCATCTATACAGAATCGACATGAGCAGCGAGCATTTTTATCGAGCTGGGAGAATATCCAGCATCTCTATCAAAACGGCACCCTTATTGCCGCCCATCTAAATAATGAGTGGGTTGGCGCAATCCTTCTTGCGCCCGAGTATAAAAATCGTATCCGAATTGCAAACCTTGGCTGGCGAAATGGAGATATTATGTGGCTAAAAAATGGTATTGTTCCGGCCCTATACCATCAATCTATATTATGGGCACAAAAAAAGGAATTTACGGAATTCAATTTAGGAGGAAGTAATCCTTTTGTTAATGATGGTCCATTGAATTTCAAATTAAAGTGGGGAGCCACCATGGAGGCTCCTAGTTTAAGCTATCGAAATGGCCAGATTGAAGGAATTCGCTCCTTTATCGGGGTGAAATTCAATTTAGAATCACCTGCCGCTCAATCTCTCCTTGCATCAGTACCATTACTCGAATATGCAGAGGGAAAGTTAAGAGCAATCTGCTGGAACGCTGAAATACCACCTTCATTTCGTCGCCAGCTAGATCTCGGGTGTGAATGGATCAATCTCGCTCCAACTCATCTCTCAGAATTATCGAGATAACACGACGAAAATTGAAAAAATCTGTCTGTGAAAAATCCAATTTTAATACTCGGTGCAGGACTTAGGACAGTTGTAGTTATAGCGCGATCGTTACATAAACGTAATATACCGGTCATTGTTGCGCTGATGACACCCGGAGAACCCGCTATCAAATCGTCTGCCATTTATAAACACGTTGTTCTACCAGATTCTAGGGAAAAGGCTGATCATTTCATCACAGAACTCGTGAGAATCATTCAGTCAGAAGGCATTGACATGATTATCCCTGCGGGTGATGGTGCCATGGCAGCAGTTGCACTGCATTACGAAGAACTTACAAAACATGTACATTTAGGTTCACCACCACCTCTTGTTATAGAACGTGTTCTCGATAAACGACTCACGCTTGAAGCTGCTCAGAAATGTGGTATCCCAATCGCAGCTTCGCGTACTGTCGAGGATATTTCCAAGATTAACGATATGATTGAGGGTCTTCGTTTTCCGCTGATTGCCAAACCTGCGATTAGAAAAGGTGTGAATTCCTATAGAATAAAATATTTCATCACTAAAGAAGATCTCTTAGAACATATCAAAAAAGATTCGGGAGAACTCATGGGAGCTTTGCTGCAAGAATACATTCCGGGAATTGGCAAAGGCATTGGGGTGCTCATACATAAAGGCTCTCCATTAGCAATGTTTCAGCATCGTCGACTCAAAGAGTATCCTCATACAGGTGGCGTTAGTGTTATGGCCGAGGCTGAAGCGATCGACCCAGTTCTGAGGGAGCATGCCCTTGCACTCCTACGCGAAATAGAGTGGGAAGGTATCGCAATGGTCGAATATCGCTACAATCCAATCAACCATACTTACGCATTAATGGAAGTCAATGGTCGCTATTGGGGTTCGCTTTTTCTTCCCGCTAAGGCTGGAATAGATTTCCCTTATTATGAATGGCAACTTGCGCATGGTGAGCAGCCCGATGTTCCAAAGAATTACGCTATTGGCATGCGAGCACGATGGTTAGCTGGAGATATATTACGACTGCACAGCATCCTGGATGGCTCGCACCATAGTGAGATCACGCCTGTTTCGCGCTATAAAGAAATCGCTAGATTCATCGTAGATTCAGGCTTTCGCACACGTGATGCTGTTTTTTCTTTGAATGACCCCATGCCTGCTATACAAGAATTATGCGAAACGACCGGTACGCTCATAAAAACCGATATCAAACGCCTGATCACAAAAACCTGCCCTCCTTCATTACTCAAGCAAATCCGAATCTACCGTCGTCTTGACAGCGATCTACAACCTATTTTTATCAAGCAGCAGTTACGCCGTTTGCTAGGAAAGCAATCAATTCTGTTCCACCAAGATGGAAATCAAATCAACAGTATTCTGTTCGTTTGTTTAGGCAACATCATTCGCAGCCCAACAGCCGCTTTAATTTTAAAACAGAAGCTTGCGCTCACTGATAAAAGTAATCTAAAAATAGAATCCGCTGGACTATGGGAAGAATTAGCTCGTATCGACCCGCGTCCTTCACCCGAAATTGTCGTGAAAGTTGCTACAGAATTGGGCATTTCACTGACTGAACACCGCTCACAACCCATCACACGGGAGCTGATAGAATCCAGTGATGTGATATTCGTAATGGATTATCAAAATGAAACCATGCTGTTATCACGCTACCCTGAAGCAAGGCGAAAAGTATACTTGCTTAACGCTTGTATCGAAAAACTACCGCTTGCTCAGTGGGAAATTGCTGATCCGTATAGTAAAACAACGGATGAAATTCGTTCATGCCTTTCCATTATCAATAGTCGGGTTAATGAGTTAGTAAAAATACTATTGAATAAAAATCATTAATATTAATAATCAAGATAAGAATCTTAGCTTCTGAAACGAAAGGAGACAGAATATAAATGAAGAAAATACTAAATCAGATCATTGAAAAAACATTGTTTCGTGTACTTGACAATTACGTTGAAAAAAATCTAATTCCAATTCTCCTTCGTCGTATTTATGACAATATCGATTTTCATCAGCGCCAAACCGCAATTAAAACATCGGCGATATTTGCGGCCAAACATCTTCTAAAGGCACGCCCAGTTACTGATAGATTTGAGCTCCTAAAATTAGCAATTGAGAAAGCAAAGAATCCTGGTTTGTTTCTAGAATTTGGTGTAGCTAGCGGGTCAAGTATAAACTTTATTGCTGCAAACACTGATGCAACTGTTCACGGTTTTGATTCTTTCCAAGGTTTGCCGGAAGATTGGCGTCCGGGCATGGGTAGCGGCACATTCTCAAAACCGCAAGGTTGGTTGCCCGAAGTAAGTAAAAATATTGAACTACATATAGGTTGGTTTAACGATACCCTTCCAGACTTCCTTACAAGCCATGTTGAAGATGTCTCATTTCTGCACATAGATTGCGATCTTTATTCGTCAACAAAAACAATATTCTCTTTGCTAGCAGATAGACTCAAACCAGGATCAATTATTGTATTTGATGAATATTTTTCTTATATCGGATGGGAAAACCATGAACATGCAGCGTTCGAAGAATTTATAAAAGACCACAAAAAAAGCTTTGAATATATTCTATATCAAATAATTGGATCTCCATCGCAAGTTGCTGTAATTTTGACATAAACCTCGAATATAAGAATTTTTATTATTCTTATACACAACCACCGGTTAAAGTTGGTTGGCCTAATCTTATGATGGACAATAAAGCGCCTCGCCGCAAGTAGCAAGGAATTTAATTCAAAATAGATTTAACAATGCTACTTTTAGTTGCCGATAAATGAAATATCCGCATAAGCCTCTTAATGCACGATTCTAAGATACTACCCATGAGTTTACGATCCAAGGTAATTTCTGCTGTTAGATGGTCAGTTTTTAGCCGGATTCTAGGGCAAATCGTAACCTGGGGCGCTACAATATTTACCATCCGGCTCCTAGCCCCAGAAGATTATGCATTAATTGCAATTACAGGTCTCGTGATAGGCTTTTCGGATCTCTTGCGTGATCTTGGATTAGGCGCTGTAATCGTGCAGCGAGATGATCTGGATGACGAAAGTATGAGAACAATCTTTGGCGTGATTATTACTACTCATACTATAATGTTCTTAACTATCAATATTATCGCACCCTTTGTAGCCAATTATTTCGCAGAGGAAAGGCTTGTCAATATCCTGCGTATTGCCTCACTCCAAATACTGCTTACGACATTCTTGATGATACCCTCTGCGCTGATGGTGCGCGCCATGCAATTTAAGTGGAAATCCATTATACAAGTGATTGCGGCGATTATTGCGAGCTTAACAACCTTGGTAATGGCTTACCATAGTTTTGGGGTATGGTCTCTTCTTGCAGGGCATTTTGCTGCCACTTTTGTAACGATAATTGGTTATTTTTTAATCGCTCCTTATTTCAAGTACCCCTCATTCAAATTCAACAAAATACGGCCACTGATTTCCTACAGTGGCCAGGTATTTCTTGCAGATGTCTTGTATTATTTTTATATGCGCGTTGATGTAGCCATTATTGGAAAAATGCTCGGCGCGAACACGTTAGGCTTTTATACCGTAGCATACAATTTAGCAGCGCTGCCTATGACTAGGATTTCTGGAATGCTATCTGGAATAGGGTTTGCAGCTTATGCACGTATTAAAGACAATCTCTCTGAGGTCAAGTCAAAGTTCCTCATGACAATCGAAATGAATAGCTTGCTTTTCTTTCCTATCTTATGGGGTATGTCCAGCGTAGCAGATGATTTTATCCCGGTGCTGCTTGGAGAAAAATGGCTACCCGCAATTATCGTTTTGCAACTGATCCCGCTGATTATCCCTTTTCAAATGACAGGCCCTTTGTTTAGGCCTGCCTTACTAGGCATTGGCCGGGCAGATCTTTTTCTAAGTACACTCATTACCAATACAATTTGTGTCCCAAGCGCTATAGCTGTCGGAAGTCATTGGGGATTGGAAGGTGTTTGTCTAGGCTGGATAGTGGGATTTTCATTGGCATATTTTCTTAATATTAGACGTTTTTTGCCTGCACTTGATATTCATTTAACGGAATATACTAAAACGATGTTGCCAGCCATGTTGATGGCACTCGCCATGTATTTGGTAGTAACGAGTGCAAAGCTGACAGTGCTGCATAATATGGATTCGATTTACCGTTTATTCTTGTCCGTTATGATTGGCATCATCATTTATGGCAGTCTTGTGATCACATTCAGACGTCATAGTTTTATGCGTATAGTAGGCCTGGTAAAAGGATAAATGATCATTCTAGAAAATAATTACAATCATTCTTGATATCTAGATATCCGTAGTAATCACTATAGGGCATCTCTAAAAATTCAGAGTTTTAAACAAGAC
>CAYNXU010000027.1:0-12740 GCA_964401225.1 uncultured Nitrosomonas sp. | reverse complement strand
AATAGAACGACTATTCGCCTCAAATAATCGAAAAATCCTGCTCAACCAGCCTCGCTCTCGCTACGATCGCTATTCTCGGACAGCCTCCTAAAGACCAGCAGTAGGGATCGATATTTTCTTTGTTATAAAGCACGATAAGGTAGGGCGAATGTTTCTGACCATTCAAGGTCAATCCTGATTAGCGCAAAACAAGTGCACTAGGATGTTGGATCAATATTGAATAACGATCACTTCTGCGTGATACCCACCCACGAATTTCCAGTGGCCTGTTTAGATAAGTTTCCAATGCTGGAAATAAAACAAGATTATCATTGTCAATCCGAACGTCGATTTTATTATTAAAAATTAATCGACTGTAACGCTTATTCCGTTTCACTGAGGTGGCAGTTCCCAGGAAACGCTGCCAGCCACGTGATTTCTGTGAAATTTGCACCAGGGGCCGTGGACGATAGTCTGGTAGCGACCAAACTCCTAATTTTTGCCGCTCGGCATGTTGCTGCGCCCGGATTATTGCATCAGCATGACGAAGATTCGGTGGATGCAAATTTACGACGGCCAATCCTTTTCTAACTAATTCAAGATTAAGGTGTTCTCCATTGGGTAGGTATAGATGCGCAAGCAAACGTTTGTAATGATCGTATTTTTGGCGATCATATTCTAGGTGCACATTACGGCCTTGAATTTTTTTCTGTAGCCATTCTTTAGCAGCCATGCCACCAGGCTCGCCATCACGATGGCGGCTTTCAATTTCAGGCGCATTGACGCCAAGTAATCTTACGCGCTCACCCCCTTTTAATACAATGGTATCGCCATCCAGTACCTTAGCGACCTGGTGCAAGGATCGTTGCGTAGGCGTTGACAAATGGAGTGGTTTAGCGCCGGGGGTGGGGATGTCCGAATAAATAAGGTTGCCTTGCGCATCTTTCGAGCGGTAGATGGTATCGGCCGAACATCCAGGCAAATACAGACCTATAAAAGCAGCCAATAAAAGAGATGATATTTTCATGATCGGTTTCATATACCGCATTACTTTATAATGAAATTATATTGCGTCGTATTAGGATGACGCTCATTCTACTATCTAAGCAGCTTGAACCTTTCTCAGAGAGAATGATTTGCTATGGAAATTGATAAAATAATCGATGCCGCTTTCGAACCCGTGTCGAGTGCAGTTGCATCCATTGTTTTTTATAGCCTAACCATAATGGGTCTTGATGTCTCGTTGATTCTGGTCTGGCTGGTTATGGCCGCTTTATTTTTCACTATCTACTTCGGTTTTGTTAATTTTCGTTATTTTGGGCATGCCATTGATCTTTTGCGTGGAAAACATGATAACAAGGAAGCGGATGGTGAGATTAATCGCTTCCAAGGATTGATGACCTCACTATCTGGCACGGTTGGGCTAGGTAATATCGCGGGCGTGGCCGTAGCGATCTCCATCGGCGGGCCAGGTGCAACGTTATGGATGGCTGTCATGGGCCTATTTGCTATGTCCACCAAATTTGCAGAAGTCACATTGGGGGTGAAATATCGGCAGCATGGCTCTAAGCGCCATCCGGAAAGAATTTCTGGTGGGCCAATGTACTATCTGCGTACTGTGTTTGAGCGTCATGGCAAACGGCGGTTAGGTAGTTTCATGGCAGGCCTGTTTGCGGTGTGCTGTATTGGCGGGACACTGGGTGCAGGGAGTTTATTTCAGGTCAATCAAGCCTATCACCAAGCTCTGATTGTAACGGGAGGCGATGCGAGTTTCTTGGCCAATAAAGGGTGGTTATTTGGTTTATTGACTGCGTTCTTAGTTGGATTAGTTATTCTGGGAGGAATCCAGTGGATCGCCGCGGTTGCTAGCAGAATCGTTCCCGTCATGGCGATCATATATATCCTTACAGGTGTGATCGTCATCGGCATTCATTACGATAATATTTTTAGTGCATTACAGCAGATTCTGGAAATGGCGTTGTGTCCACAAGCTGGCTTGGGCGCGTTGATGGGTGCACTATTAGTCGGCGTTCAGCGTGCGTCTTTTTCAAATGAAGCGGGTGTAGGATCATCGGCAATAGCCCATTCCGCAGTTAAAACAGATAAACCGGTCAGCCAGGGTTTGGTGGGTATGCTGGGGCCTTTTATCGATACCGTGATTATTTGCATGATTACTGCATTGGTCATCGTGATTTCCGGGACGTATGTGGAAGGTAATGGCATGGAAGGCATCGCGTTGACATCCCGTGCCTTTGCTTCGGGAATAAGTTGGTTTCCTTACGTATTATCGATCACAGTTTTTTTGTTCGCTTATTCCACTATGATCTCTTGGTCTTATTATGGTCTGAAATGTACTACTTATCTTTTTGGAGAAGATGATAAGGTAGAAGCTGTTTATAAAATTCTGTACTGTACGTTTATTGTGATCGGCGCTTCCGCAGAATTATCCAATATCATTTTGTTCACTGATTCGATGGTCTTAGCCATGGCTATCCCCAATATCATTGGTTTGTATTTACTTGCACCCGAGATAAGAGAAGATCTCAGGGCTTATGTACAACGTTTCGTAGAAAAATAACTACGAATTGTAAATTTTTTATAAATAATTGAAAGATGGCATGATGAACAGGATGAATCTGGATTAAAATTCAAGATTCTGCTTAAATAGATAAATCCACAGTTAGTTGTAAGTGATGTCAGAACCTCTGATCGAAATCAAAGATCTCGCCTTTTCCTACAGTGCCCGCCCCATTCTGAAACGTGTCAATATGACCATGTCTCGAGGCAAAGTCATCGCCATCATGGGAGGGAGCGGTTCGGGTAAAACCACCTTGTTACGCTTGATTGGGGGTGAAGTGAAACCCACAGCGGGCCATGTCAAAGTGGCAGGCCAAGTAGTGCATCAACTCGGCAGAAATGATCTGTTTAAGTTGCGTAGAAAAATGGGCATGTTGTTTCAGTTTGGTGCGTTATTTACCGATTTGTCAGTATTTGACAATGTTGCTTTCCAAATGCGCGAGCATACCAACCTCCCGGAATCCATGATTCGTGACTTGGTGCTGATGAAATTGCATGCTGTCGGCTTACGCGGCGCATCTCATTTGATGCCGGCAGAACTGTCCGGAGGCATGGCGAGAAGGGTTGCCTTAGCGCGCTCGATTGCACTTGATCCTATGCTGATCATGTACGATGAACCATTTACTGGCTTGGATCCGATTTCGCTTAGCGTCATTGGCAGCTTGATCCGTCGCTTGACCGATGCGCTGGGAATGACTTCAATTATTGTTACCCATGATGTACAGGAATCATTGAAAATCGTGGACTATGTCTATTTTCTAGCGGATGGGGTTATCGCTGCTCACGGCACTCCGGAAGAAGTCAAAGAATCAGAAACACCCTTTGTACATCAATTTGTCCATGGTGAAGAAGATGGCCCCGTGCCTTTCCATTACCCTGCGGAAACCTATCAAAAAGATTTGCGGCTGGAGGCACATTTTGTATAAACGCATTATTGCAGGTGTCCAAGCCATTGGGCATCGAGTGATCGAAGGCATTTGGCGTTTAGGCTGTGCGGCGCGTTTCTTTATCTTGGTACTATTGAAATCAACGACCAGTTTCTTGCGCTTTGGTCTGGTCATTCGTGAGATTTATTTTGTGGGTGTCTTATCGCTCATCATTATTCTAGTATCGGGCTTGTTCGTTGGCATGGTATTAGGGCTGCAAGGCTATGAGACATTGCAGAAGTATGGCTCTGAATCGGCGGTGGGTACGCTGGTAGCGTTGTCTCTGGTGCGTGAATTGGGGCCAGTAATGGCGGCTTTGCTGTTTGCCAGTCGCGCGGGCTCTGCGATTACGGCAGAGATTGGTTTGATGAAAGCAACGGAACAGTTATCTGCAATGGGAATGATGGCAGTAGATCCGATTGCTCGCGTCGTTGCGCCGAGATTCTGGGCGGGTGTGATTTCTATGCCGCTACTGGCAGCCTTGTTTTCCGTGATGGGTGTGTTTGGTGGTTATTTGGTGACAGTCGTATTCATTGGCGTTGATGAGGGCTCATTCTGGTCATCCATGCAGAATGCGGTAGATTTTCGCTATGACATCGTAAATGGCGTGATTAAAAGTTGTTTTTTTGGTGTGGCGGTTGCCGCCATTGCCGTTTTTGAAGGGTTTGATTCTCCGCCCACAGCCGAAGGAGTGTCCGGTGCAACCACCCGAACAGTGGTGACTTCTGCGCTGGCTATTTTGGGATTGGATTTTGTGTTAACCGCATTTATGTTCAGAGGGGTCGATTGATGCAGCGAACAATAATGGATTTCTGGGTTGGATTGTTCGTACTGGCTGGTATGGTAGCGTTATTAATACTTGGATTAAAAGTTGGCAATTTAACGAGCTACAACACTGGCGAGAGTTATACGCTGTTAGGAAATTTTGAAAATATTGGTGGTCTTAAAGTGAGGGCGCCTGTCAAAAGTGCCGGTGTAGTAGTAGGACGCGTCACGGATATTCAATTTAGTTTGGAAACCTATGATGCGATTGTAACGATGAATATCAGTACTCATTATCGTTTTCCTAAGGATACCTTTGCGAGCATACTGACCTCAGGTTTGCTGGGAGAGCAATATATCGGCTTAGCGCCCGGAGGTGATGAGGAGATGCTGGAAGAAGGTGACAAGATAATGAAAACCAATTCCGCCATGGTTTTGGAAGAGATGGTTGGACGCTTCCTATTCGACAAAGCTGCTGAGGATTAGGGTTTTTTGAAGGTTGATAAATATTAGTGAGGTAAATATGCGAGTGCTTGTTCAAAAAATTATTCTATTACTGATTGTTTTTTGGTGGACTTTCCCGGTATCGGCAAAAGAAGTGGCACCCGATTTACTGGTGAAAAATACAGTTGATGAGGTCATTACGATTCTTAAACAAGACAATGGGATTAAAAAAGGCGACAAAGATCGTGTGCTAGATTTAATAGAAGATAAAATACTTCCTCATTTCAATTTTAACCGTATGACCCGCTTGGCAATGGGAAGAAACTGGACAATGGCTGCACCCGAACAGCAGAAGGTATTGGTCGATGAGTTTCAAACATTACTGGTCAGAACCTATTCCAATGCTCTGACAAATTATCGTGATGAAACAATCGAAGTCATGCCATTGACTGCTCAATCTGATCCCAAACGAACCACGGTGAAAACGCGCGTTATCCAAGGCCGCGGCAGAGAACCTGTGCCCATTGACTACAGCATGGAGAAAACCGAGAATGGCTGGAAGGTCTATGATGTAACCGTTGCGGGAGTAAGTTTAGTGACCAACTACCGTAGCTCTTTTAATAGCGAAATCAGAAGAACCGGTGTTGATGGGTTGATTGCTTCAATCTCAAAGAAGAATAAGTCATTAGAAGGTCAATAATCGGCTAGCATTTTTGGGTGATGTATACATGGCAATTGAGCGTGAAGGTAACAAAGTACACGTGCGTGGTTCCGTTACTGTCGATAATGTGGTTGAAATTACCAAGCAGGGAATTCTCCTGCTCGATGAGGATAACCTGATAGTTGATTTGGGAGGGATTACAGAGGTTGATTCATCGGCAGTCAGCATGTTATTTGAGTGGTTGCGCATGGCGCAGAGCAGGAGTCAGCAGTTTCAGCTAGTCAATATCCCTGAGAATCTAAGCAGCCTCGTGCAGTTATACGGGGTAACCGATTTTATTTTGCCTGATACTCATATTGCGAAATAACAAAGCTTTTTTATTTCACTTAATCATCGTTACAGTTCAAAGTTAGTTCCTCCATGGTTGCAGCCATTGAAATCCAACAGTTGAGTAAGCGCTATGACGCTTTATCAGCTTTGGATAATATTGATCTTGTTATTGATCCCGGAGAATTTTTTGCTTTATTGGGTCCTAATGGCGCAGGCAAAACGACGCTCATCAGCATTCTTGCCGGCCTGACGTTGGCCAGCAGTGGTCACGCTAAAATAATGGGGTATGACGTGGTGACTGAATATAGTCATTCACGGCGAAAGCTTGGCGTGGTACCGCAGGAGTTAGTCTTTGATCCATTCTTCACGGTAAGGGAGGCGCTTGTCATTCAGTCCGGCTATTATGGCATTAGAAAAAATGATGACTGGATAGACGAGATCTTGGCTCGCCTGGATCTTGCTGATAAAGCCAATACCAATATGCGCAACTTGTCTGGGGGTATGAAGCGGCGGGTTCTTGTGGCGCAGGCGTTAGTGCACAAACCCCCTGTGATCATCCTGGATGAACCCACGGCAGGGGTCGATGTGGAACTCCGGCAGGCATTATGGTTGTTCATTAAGCAATTAAATCGGGATGGCCATACCATCGTACTGACGACTCATTATCTTGAAGAAGCAGAAGCGTTATGTGACCGGGTAGCTATGCTCAAGCAAGGTAAAATCATCGTATTGGATAGCATACGTAATCTTATCAACAGTGTTCAGGGTTTCTCCGTTCAGCTGCGGCTTTCATCCGAAGTACTGCCAGTTGCATTACAAGCATGGCCGAGCAACAGCGATGCGGGGTTTTATAATTTCAAAATAAAAGATTATCACCAAGTTGAAATATTGCTAGCTATCTTGCGTCAAGAAAATATACAGGTGCTAGAGATGCAATTACAGCAACCGGATCTGGAAGAAGTTTTTGTAAGAATCATGGGCGCGGAATCTCCGGACGTATTATCCTGTATTCCTCGGTTGATCGCTGATTCGTGATATTAACATTTTGAATATTATAACCTTTACAACAATTACTACCCTCACCATTTGGGTACTATCGTTCCGATGCGGATTGCACGATTTTACGAGCATATGACTGTGTTGCAACTCCTTGGGATAGAATAACTATTCCGTGTCGTTGCGCCTTGCCCTGCACTCGTAAAACCGCACACTCCACCTCGCTCAACCGAGAAATACAGGATTATGATTGGCTTTTATACGCTATTTTATAAAGAGTTACTGCGTTTCTGGAAAGTAAGCTTTCAAACGATACTGGCTCCCATACTAACCAGTCTGCTTTATCTGCTGATTTTTTCACACGTATTGGAAACGCGTGTACAGATTTACCAGGGTATCACTTATACAACCTTTCTGATTCCCGGTTTGGTAGTAATGACCGTTCTGCAGAATGCTTTTGCGAATTCGTCCTCCAGCCTGATTCAATCAAAGATATCCGGTAACCTTATATTTGTCTTGCTATCACCGCTGTCTTATCTGGAGATATTCCTGGCGTATATAGGCGCATCAGTGGTGCGCGGATTGATTGTGGGATTAGGTGTTTATGCTGTGACGATGCTATTATTTGAAGCGCCTATCCACCATCCTCTATGGGTGCTATTATTTATGCTTGCAGGCAGTATGTTGCTTGGCGCATTAGGCATCATTGCCGGTATCTGGTCAGAAAAATTCGATCAGCTTGCCGCTTTCCAAAACTTTGTTATCTTGCCGCTGACGTTTTTATCGGGTGTGTTTTATTCGATACATTCCCTTCCATCCGTTTGGCAGCATTTATCTCACTTGAATCCTTTCTTTTATATTGTTGACGGCATACGATATGGTTTCTTGGGGATATCAGATATCTCGCCCTACTTTAGTTTAGCAGTTGTGATATCGTGCCTGGCAGTAGTTGCGTGGTTGACGTTGTGGATGTTAAAGACTGGCTATAAAATTCGCCATTAGGATGGGCAGTTATCGGAATTTTTTATCCATTCTTGCAAACCAGCAAGAATGGAAAGGACTATTGTACTTATTATATGAAGGATTAAAAATGATCACATCAGACTATATCAAAGAATGTATCGCCACATCACTCCCTTGTGAATGGGTTCAGGTAGAAGGAGATGATGGACGTCATTTTAGTGCCGTCATTGTCAGCGAACAGTTCCGCGGTAAAAGTATGGTTCAGCAACATCAATTGGTTTATCGTGCCTTGCGGGGTAAGATGGAGCAAGAGATCCATGCGCTATCCATGAAAACGCTGACCCCTGAGCAATGGCAAGAATACAGCTCGGTTACGCAGTAAGCACATTAACTGAGAAATAGCAAAACTGATTATTTACCCGAATTCTTTTAATGAAAAGGGTTGTGAAATACCATAGCCTTGTGCGAAATCGACGTCTATTTCACGTAGCTTCTCGATAATTTCGAGGGATTCAACAAATTCTGCAATAGTCTGGATTTTCATAAGATGCGCAATCCGGTTAATTTCACAAATTTTGGTCAGATCGTCAGGATCATGCAGTATATTGTCGATCAGATTCCCATCTATTTTTATGAAATCAACCTTAATAGCTTTTAGCAGATTAAATGACATACGATCATGACTAAAGCTAGATAGCAAGATTTTGCAACCTATTTCCCTGATTTTTTTGGAAAAAATTGCAGTATCCGTAAGATTTAATTTGGCATCTGATTCTTCGATTTCGAAACATAGTGCTTGTGCAGCAATATTTGATTCCTCTATCTGTTTTATTACAAAATCTATAAATTGAGGATCAGCCAGCGTATCTTTAGCAAGGTTAATGCAGAATGTAATATTCGAATACGTCTGGTGCGTGGATAACCATTTCGTCATATAACTCACAACCCAACGATCTAATCGAGGCATCAAGTTATATTCTTCAGCAAACGATAAAAATGCTCCGGGAGGGATAAGATTTTTTTCTTCTTCTGCCATTCGAATCAAAATTTCATAATTCATGCAGGGATTCGGATCTGTTTGGGTTGAAATAATACTCTGGCAATAGAGATGGAATTTGTCTTGCTCGATGGCCCGGATGATTTGTGCGGCAATGCCTATCGGTGAGGATGGTGAGGGGTTGTATTCGCTTCCTTTGTCGGATTCGTCATCATTATGTATCCGGGTAGGGTCTGATTTTGTGTATTCTTGGTTTATATCTGCAAGATGCTCGTTTTCTTTCAGAACACGCGGCGTATACAAGGTATAAAATCCAATGACGTTTCCTTTTGGATCAAAATGTGGAATGAATTGTTCAATAATAAGGCAAGTTAAGCCATTGGGTAATTTTTGTGTTCGTTGATTTTGCACTAATTCACCCGCTAAAACATCATTGATATTTTTCTTGATGTCATGCTGATAATCCGCAGTCAAAAACTCTCTTAAAAATTGATTGTCAATTTGCTCCGCATTCAAGCCAAACCATAGGCGATAAGCTCGATTATGGTAACGACATTGCTGCTCAGTATTGAAATACGCAAGCATGACGGGGAAATTCTCATCAATGATTTGTAATCTGGCTTTGTTCTCGGAAGAAGTTTTTTCAGCCCAGAGTCGATACTTGATCTCACTGGCAAGCCTCTCTTTATTGGCAGTAAATAATGCCAGATGTTTTGCTACACTTTTTTCGGAGTGCGTAATTTGTGCGACCAAGACAAAAATTGCAGCCACCAATATGACCCAAAGGATATCAACAGCATGTGATGCCAATTCCAGCATAAAATAGTTTGCTGCGGTAAGTGAAACGACTGCCATAATGGCAATACCCGCAGAAAAATAGGGTTTGATTTCGTTAAATCTGGAAGTTATTTGCGCGTTCATTTTTTATCATTGCTAATAAAAATTAAAAATAGAGATAAAGACTAAAGATTCTGGAGCCACCCTCGATTAATTCTTTGCGTAATTTGATAAAGGTTTTTTTCTAACCCAAAATTTCCATAAGCCATTAGGGACCATGGTAAAACTTTTCGTGTAATTTTCATTTAACGCAGTGATGGTCAATTGCGTCATTTTTCCTTTTTTCATTGAGTCGAGTAAGGGCGCAAACCAACTACTTTCTAATGCACCCAGACATTGGCGCCATTCATATATATTTTTGTACTGCGATTTTCCCCACAAGGCATCAAGTACGACTAAATGATTGCCCGGTTTAGCCTGTCGTTGCCATGCTATTGCATCATGAGGAAGTGACGCATGCGCTATCCCACTTGCAATCGCTAGCGCTTGCGCAAAAGGATGATCGCTCCAAACTTGCTCATAATTGGAATGTATAGACTGGGGGATAACACCTCCTCCCCAGAACCAAAGGCTATTGATTGCTAGTTCGCCATGCATTTCTCTTTCTTGATTAACGGGATGATCGTATAACAGCATTTGCGTCTCGTTAAAAATAGTGTGCCATACAGAAATATCCTCTCCTGTTGGGAGCTGGTTATTTATATTTTTACCGACCATCTCGTTAAGTAGTCGAGTGTGCAAGTGAGGTGTCTTATGGATACGGACATACCAACGGTCGGGTTGAAGTGGTAAAAATACGATGCCATCTTTATTGAAATATTGATTGAGTGTATCGGCAAGCTGCGTCGATTCCTTTAAAGAGATTCTGAGAAGTTGATTGTCAGCGAGCAGGATATGATTATTCTCAATGCGAAGATGCACCGGATCAGCACGTAACCAATACGCGTTCTGGGCGTGTATTTCTTCTTTTCCATCTAGGTGTAACATGATAGGAGCGACTGGCCAGTCTTGCTGTTTAGACACGTCAAAAGCCTGGCAAAGCCATGCCTCCATCGCCAGAGGCGGATGCGCTATATAACGGCTTTTTGCCAAAATGGTTTCAAGGGAAGATAAGGACAAATCGCGATAAACTTCAGGTAGTTCCGTATCCGGCCATAACAGTCCCGGGATGAGCAGATGGAGGTTCATAAATATTCGTGGCAGGTTAATGGAAATATAGTGAAAATTTTCTCAAAGATTGATAATTAGTGGAGAGAAGGTGCAAGTATAAATTAAGCGTAAACGCTAATATCGCTTAAGGAAATTTGCCAGGTAGTATGCGATGATAATAATTTGTGCATGGTTTTTACTGGCGCTAGTATCCATTATGCGTGACTTGTTCAGCGTGCGTTCAGTTTTCTCCAGTATAGTTGTCATCCTCGAATGATGTCTCCAATTCTTAATAGCGAAATATATATATGCGTTCTTCCATAAAATACAGCATGAAAATCTCCCTTCAATTAATAGACAGAAAAGTAATTAATAGCCTATAGTGCGTGTGCGCTAATTCGAATATTTATACTCATCGTGCCTCAAAATTAAAATTCGCTTTTTATCATCCCTCATCCAACCTTCTCCCGGTGGGAGAAGGTATAGCCGCTGAATTTTGAGGCACGATGAGTATAAATATATTTTAATTCAAATAATTATTGGAAAACTGCCTAGAGTCGATATGCGGAAATTTGTTGCTTTATTTAGTTTATTTTTTTTCCTGAATTCTCTGATTTGGGCTAAAGAGCCTCTAAAACTTTCCATAGAAGAAATACAACGATTAGGATTAGAAGCGAATGGTTTAGTGCTTGCCGCACGTTCACAAGTCAATATAGCTGAGGCGGGCATAGTGAGCGCATCTGCTTTTCCCAATCCTGAAATAACTGTAGTGGCAGGGCCTGATAGCAATCGCTATCCTTTAAATATCACTGGCCCGACATCGATGCAACGTACGGTCACTGTTAACCAACCCATTGAAAACCCTTTTTTGCGGCAGGCTCGAATAGGGTCGGCTGCAGCCAACGTAGAAATGAATCGCGCCAGCCTAGATCAGGTCCGTGCCGATCTCGCTGCGCAATTACGTATACGCGCTTATGAAATATTGCTTCGCCAGGAACAGGCAGAGCTGGAATCAAGTATCTTCGATGTCATGGAGGAGATACGGCGACGTATCAAGTTAAGTGTTGAAGTTGGTGAATTAGCGCGTTTTGAGTTGATCAGGGCTGATACCGAGGTGATGACCGCAGCAGCTAGAAAGGAAGCGGCCTTGCTAGGTGCAGAAAGAGCAAGGGTTGCCCTTTTCCAGCTTACCGCAGGTGCGTTACTTCCTGATTTTGAAATTAGAAATTCTCTCAACGAATCTGAAGAGTTGCCTGATCTTGAAGAGCTGTATCGACAAGTTATCGCAGCAAATCCTGAGATTCTACGCTTGGAAGCAGAACAGAATCGTGCGCAGTTAAGGATCGATCAAGAACGTGCATCCGTATTACCATCGGTTAATGTGCTCTATTCAAACTATCAGGATGCTCAATTTACTTCGAATACTGCGGGTATGAGTGTCAGGGTTCCTATTTTCTACCGTCGCCGTGGGGAAATTGATACTGCCATCTTTGATTCTGCTCGTGTACGTGAGACCTTGGAATACCGTCGTTACGAGACCAGCCGATTACTTGAATCTGCCTGGCAAGCTTTACAGATTGCAAAACGAAGAGTTGAGATGTATGAAGGTGGCATCATTCGGGACGCTGAATCTGCGTTGCGTGTAGCAGAAGCCGCTTTTCGTCTGGGTGAACGCGGCTTTATCGAAGTACTCGATACGCAGCGTATACTGCGCAGTGCGCGCTCAGAGTTACTGCAGGCTTATTTTGAATTACAGTCAGCCGCTGCTGAAATTGACCGTCTACGTGCCCATTATCCCAAGGAGTAAATCTTCGCATGAATGTTCAAGTTTTAATGATTAGTGCTGTATTACTTATCACGCTTTTTTTATCTGCGTGTGATAAGGATGATTCTTCAGAATCTCAAGTTGAAGAAACTGCGCAACAACAAGCGACTGATCTGAACAGCATCATCCTCAAACCCGAAATGATGCAACGTGTCAAAATCGGCAGACCTGAAGTAATTGATATTGCCGATAGGATAAAAGTGCCTAGTCAGATTGAGATAGATGAGCAGAAACTAGTGCGAGTAGGTGCAAATGTAACCGGGCGGATCGTCGAGGTTTTTGCCAAACTCGGAG
>CAYNXU010000026.1:0-12920 GCA_964401225.1 uncultured Nitrosomonas sp. | reverse complement strand
CCCTTGCCGCCTACTTGCTGAGCCACATAATTGATCAACTCACCTGCTTTTACTTTTGTCGTCAAATCATCGCTAACACCAGCAATCAACGTCACTTTGCCTGATTCTGTCGTTGCCAGAACAACGATACAGGGTTTGAACTTGTCTTTGAGTTTATCCAGGGTTTCGCGCAGCGTTCTGTTGTCGGCTCCTTCCAGTTTGGTTGCGAGCACGTTTGTGCCTTTGATTTCACGCATCTGCTCACCGAGCTCACTACTTTGTAAAGCAGCCAATTTCGATTTCAACGCAGTCAGTTCTTTTTCAAATGCTTTCTTCACCTGCTGCAAATGATGAATCGCCGTAGGCACCGCTCCCTCTTGCAGGAGAGGCACATTCAGCATGGCCGCGCTTTTCCTGCGATCTTCCTCCATCACTTCCACATAATGCAAGGCTCGGTCACCGGTGCAGGCTTCTACCCGACGCACGCCCGCCGCCACCCCGCTTTCGGAGACGATCTTGAATAAGCCGATATCGCCAGTGCGCCTGACATGGGTACCGCCGCACAGCTCTCGCGAGGAACCGATATCCAGCACGCGCACTTCATCGCCATATTTTTCGCCAAAAAGCATCATGGCGCCGGATTTTTTCGCCTCCTCAATTGCCATCACACGTGCCTGGCACTCGGTATTGGCAAGAATCTCGGCATTGACGATTTCTTCCACATGGCGGAGTTGCTGCTCGTCCATCGGTTCGTTATGTGCGAAATCGAAACGCGTCCGCTCGTGATCCACCAGCGATCCTTTTTGCTGCACATGGCTCCCCAGCACTTCACGCAATGCTTTATGCATCAAATGGGTAGCCGAATGATTGCGCGCCGTGCGCACACGCGCCAGCGGATCAACCTTGGCAATGACCGTATCACCAACGACCAATCGACCACTGCTCAATAATCCCTTGTGACCGAACACATTCGCCTGAATTTTCTGGGTGTCGGATACTCTGAAAGTGCCATTAGCCGCCAGCAACTCACCGCAATCACCGACTTGCCCGCCTGATTCCGCATAGAAGGGGGTACGGTCAAGCACAATGACCGCTTCCTCGTTGGCCTCAATAAACTCCACTTGGCTGCCTTGCCGGTATATTGCAAGCACGCGCCCCTCTTGCTGCAGGGTGTCATAACCATAAAACTCAGTGGAGATGCCGTGATACTCCACACCCCCCTGCATGGTAAACTTGCCTGCCGCCCGCGCCCGCTCGCGCTGGTCTTCCATGGCTTTCTCAAAGCCGGTGTAATCGATGCTGATGCCGCGTTCGCGAGCAATATCCGCCGTCAGATCGACTGGAAACCCAAAGGTGTCATACAAACGGAAAACCGTTTCACCGGCCAGCACATCGCTTTGTTCGCGCAATGCTGCTTCCAGCACCTGCATGCCATTTTCCAGGGTTTCCGCGAAACGCTCCTCCTCTTGTTTGAGGACAGCCGCGACGCGTTCCTTGGCGGCTACGAGTTCTGGATAGGCCTGTCCCATCACTTTGGCCAGATCCTCGACCAATTGATAAAAGAAAGGTGTCTTCTGTTCAAGTCGGTAACCGTGCCGAATGGCACGGCGAATGATACGGCGCAACACATAGCCACGCCCTTCATTGCCCGGAATGACGCCATCCGTGATCAAAAAGGCGCACGCACGGATGTGATCGGCGATCACCTTGAGCGAATTATTTGATAAATCATGGGTATGTGTTTCTCGTGCCGCTGCTTTGATCAAATCCTGGAACAGATCGATGTCGTAGTTACTATGAACCTGCTGCATGACCGCTGAAATCCGCTCCAGTCCCATGCCGGTATCGACGGAAGGTTTAGGTAACGGATGCAATGTGCCGCTGGCATCGCGATTGTATTGCATGAATACCAGGTTCCAGATTTCGATATACCGATCCCCCTCCGCATTCTCTGAACCCGGTGGTCCACCCGCCACCTCGGGACCATGGTCATAAAAAATCTCGGAGCAAGGACCGCAGGGGCCGGTATCGCCCATCTGCCAAAAATTATCCGTGGTCGCGATGCGTACAAAACGCGACGGCTGGATGCCGATCTCGTTCAGCCAGATATCGGCTGCCTCATCATCTTCGGCATAGACCGTCACCCAGAGTTTTTCCTGGGGAATTTCCAGCACTTTGGTTAGGAACTCCCAAGCATACTGAATGGCGTTACGCTTGAAATAATCACCAAAACTGAAATTACCGAGCATTTCAAAGAAGGTATGGTGTCGTGCGGTATATCCGACATTCTCCAGATCATTGTGCTTGCCCCCTGCTCGCACACACCGCTGCGAACTTGTTGCCCGCACATAAGGCCGTTTGTCCTGACCGAGGAATACATCTTTGAATTGCACCATCCCCGCATTCGTGAACAGCAAAGTGGGGTCATTGCCGGGAACGAGCGGACTGGACGCGACGATGGTATGACCATGCGACTCAAAGAACTCAAGGAATTTTTGTCTTATTTCACTGCTTTTCATGTTTATTCCATTTCATACGACAGGTATCAATGAGAGAAACCTCTAACCATTCAAACTGCGTCATTACACTTGGTTGCCCGCATATTATTTTGTTTAAAATTATGAATTTGTTAAAGGCGCTCTATCTATCATCATCCGAACAAGCCAAAACCTGGCGGATGATTTCTGAAGAAAATCCCCTTCCTGCGAGAAAACGCGCTTGCTGACCACGCTCTTTCATATTTTCGGGGAAAACGCCAAATTTCTTAGACCATACTTCGCGCGCTGCCGCCAATTCAGTTTCTTGTAAATCAATCATGGCCGTATCGATCAAATGCCCGGCAATACCCTTTTCTTTCAGTTCGTGGCGTATACGCTGCGCTCCATATTTGCGCCTACGGCCATGCAACACTTGCTCGACTACGCGCTCAGCCGAGAGTAATCCGCGTTGTTCCAGCGCATCCAGTACTTGTGAAAGCACTTCGGGTGCTTCTGCATGACAAGCCAGTTTCTTTTCCAGTTCAAGCCGAGAATATTCCCGTCTGGCCAAACAGCGCAATGCTTGGGTTTGTAAACTGGGCTTGATAGTCATTATTCACTGGACTTAGTGCCCGGTTTAGCGGGTTTAACCGGCTCAGCAAGACCTGCAGCAACCCGGATTTTTTGCTCGATTTCCTTGGCCATTTCCGTATGCTCTTTCAGATAATCACGCACATTATCTTTGCCTTGACCTATTTTCTCACCTTGATAGGAATACCAGGCCCCTGATTTTTCAATCAATTTATGTAGAACACCTAATTCGATGATCTCACTTTCCCGGGAGATCCCTTCACCATAGAGTATGTCGAAATCAGCCTGCTTGAATGGCGGCGCCACCTTGTTTTTGACGACCTTAACGCGGGTTTCATTGCCGATCACCTCATCTCCCTTCTTGATCGAGCCAGTACGGCGTATATCCAACCGGACTGAAGCATAAAACTTCAGCGCATTTCCTCCGGTTGTCGTTTCAGGGTTGCCAAAGATTACGCCAATTTTCATGCGTATCTGATTAATGAAGATCACCATGGTGTTACTTCGTTTGATATTGGCAGTCAATTTACGCAATGCTTGGGACATCAATCTGGCTTGCAACCCCATTTGCGGCTCGCCCATTTCACCTTCGATTTCTGCGCGTGGTGTCAAGGCGGCCACAGAATCCACGACAACGATATCGACTGAACCGGAGCGAACCAGCATATCGGTGATTTCGAGCGCCTGTTCACCATTATCGGGTTGTGAAATCAGCAACTCCTGAATATTGACGCCTATTTTCTTGGCATATTGCGGGTCCAGCGCATGTTCTGCATCGATAAACGCGGCAGTCCCACCCATTTTCTGCATCTCGGCAATCACCTGCAGGGTTAGCGTGGTTTTACCGGATGACTCAGGCCCATAAATTTCAATAATCCGCCCACGCGGCAACCCACCCACACCCAGCGCAATATCCAACCCCAAGGAGCCGGTTGAAACCACTTGAATATCGTTGGCCACATCGCTCGCATCCATACGCATGATCGCGCCTTTGCCAAACTGTTTCTCAATCTGGGATAGTGCTGCAACTAACGCTTTATTTCTGTTTTCGTCCATCTTTTTTCCTGGTAAGAATTCAGGGAATTATCGCATATTCGATACAGGAAGGAAGACGCTTACAACAGCGTATTGCTCGATGCCTACACGCCCTCACGAAAAATTGGCAAAAACTTCAAGCATATGGCTTGCCTGCGATATAATTTATATTTGCTGGCATTGACATCATTCCTTTCGTATATTCTTGGTGAAAATAGGGAGAAAACCATTAGAATCATTTTGTTAGGCGCCCCGGGCGCGGGCAAAGGCACGCAAGCCAACTTTATCAAAGAACATTTCGGCATTCCGCAAATCTCAACCGGAGATATGTTGCGTAATGCTGTCAAGGCCGGCACAGCGCTCGGCATCATGGCAAAACAAATCATGGAATCCGGGGGATTGGTCTCGGATGACATCATTATCAATCTCGTCAAAGAGCGTATTGCCGAACCTGATTGTGCCAATGGCTTTTTGTTTGATGGCTTTCCACGTACCATTCCTCAGGCAGATGCTTTAAAAGCTGCCAATGTACCGATCGATTGCGTCGTCGAAATCGATGTGCCAGACACAGAAATCATTAAACGCATGTCGGGTCGCCGGGTACATCCGGCTTCTGGACGCACCTATCATATTGAATTCAATCCACCCAAAGAAACCGACAAAGACGATGTAACGGGCGAACCCCTGATTCAACGGGAAGATGATCGGGAAGAAACTGTCAAAAAACGTTTGCAGGTTTACCATGATCAAACCAAGCCGCTTATTGAGTATTATTCTAATTGGTCGGCGAATGAAGGTTCCGGAGCGCCACGTTATATCAAAATAACCGGCATCGGTGATGTGGAAGCTATTCGCGAAAACATCATCACATCACTCACAAGTGAACCTCAAAAAAATGATCCCGCAAAATCTGAGGGCTTTTTCGATAAGTTATTGAGCTACTTCCGAAAGTAATCAAACAATAGAAATACTAACGTTTTGATCAATCAGGAGAACTAAATCTATGGCAATAAAAAATGCTTTTTATGCACAATCAGGCGGTGTGACCGCCGTTATCAACGCTTCGGCGGCGGGTGTTCTAGAAACAGCTCGCGCGCATAGTGACAAAATCGGCAAGGTGTTTGCTGGCCGTAATGGCATTATTGGCGCACTGACCGAAGACTTGATCGACACCAGCGCAGAAACCACTGAAGCGATCAAGGCATTACGCCATACGCCTTCCGGTGCTTTCGGTTCCTGCCGTTACAAACTGAAAAGCCTCGAACAGAACCGACGTGAATACGAACGCCTCATCGAAGTGTTCAAGGCACACGACATCGGCTATTTTTTCTATAACGGTGGTGGAGATTCGGCGGATACGTGTCTAAAAGTATCGCAGTTGTCAGACACCCTCGGTTATCCGATCCAAGCTATCCACGTTCCTAAAACAGTCGATAACGATTTACCCATTACCGATTGCTGCCCAGGGTTTGGTTCAGTCGCGAAATATATTGCCGTATCGACGCGGGAAGCTAGTTTTGACGTGGCGAGTATGGCCAAGACATCCACTAAGGTATTTGTACTGGAAGTCATGGGCCGTCATGCAGGATGGATTGCCGCAGCAGGCGGACTAGCCTCGAGCAAGGACTGCGAAATACCGATTGTCATTCTGTTTCCGGAAATCACATTCAATAAAGATAAATTTCTTGCAAAAGTCGACAGTTACGTCAAACAATTTGGCTATTGCTCAGTCGTGGTATCAGAAGGTGTCAAGGGATCGGATGGCAACTTCCTTTCTGACCAGGGACTACGTGATGCATTTGGCCATGCCCAGTTAGGCGGGGTAGCACCGGTAGTCGCCAATATCGTCAAAGATGGCCTTGGCTTGAAATACCATTGGGGTGTAGCTGATTACCTGCAACGCGCAGCACGCCATATTGCTTCTAAAGCTGACGTAGAACAGGCCTATGCCATGGGCAAGGCCGCCGTCGAGTATGCGATTGCAGGGCATAACTCAGTCATGCCAACCATTGAGCGTGTTTCCAACACGCCTTACAGCTGGAAAGTAGGGATGGCTAATTTATCAGACGTCGCCAATGTAGAAAAAATGATGCCTGCAGATTTTATCACTGAGGATGGTTTTGGTATCACGGAAAAATGCCGGGAGTACCTCTCGCCGCTGATCGAAGGCGAGGATTATCCCCCTTATAAAAATGGCTTACCTGATTATGTCCGCTTGCAAAACATCGCAGTCAGCAAAAAATTAGGTGAATTCAAGCTTTAATCTCATACAGTTACATTCTGACAGCAAGAACGTATAAAATATGCGTTCTTGCTGTTTTTGGTTCAAATTAGATGATTGATGCGAAATTTTCAGACCAAGTTTCGCATGTTTTTCAGGTGGTCTGGCTTTAATTGGAGTTCTTTATGGCAAACGGTTTAACGATTGCAATTTTCAGCGCGCTAATTGCCCTGGTTTTCAGTGGCATTTGGATCCGTCGCATTTATGCTCAGTCTTCTGGCAATGCACGTATGCAAGAGATCGCTGCTGCGATACAAGAAGGTGCATCGGCTTATCTCAAGCGCCAATACATGACGATTAGCATGGTTGGTGCAGTTTTATTTCTTGCCGTAGGTCTTGCCCTGTCGTGGAGCACGGCCTTTGGTTTTGCTTTGGGCGCACTGCTTTCAGGCGTTGCTGGCTTCATGGGTATGACAGTATCCGTCCAATCCAATGTACGCACAGCTGAAGCAGCACGAAGCGGGCTGAACGAAGCATTGGAAATCGCATTTCGTGGTGGCGCCGTCACCGGTATGCTCGTGGTAGGACTTGGATTGTTAGGTGTAGCGGGATATACCGCCATGCTTTACAGCGATTCTGCTGCTGATCAATCCATGAGTGACTTGATTCATCCACTGGTTGGCTTTGCCTTCGGCGGCTCGTTGATTTCCATTTTTGCACGGTTGGGTGGAGGCATTTTCACCAAAGGCGCGGATGTGGGCGCGGATCTGGTGGGTAAGGTCGAAGCGGGCATTCCCGAAGACGATCCTCGTAATCCGGCCGTGATTGCAGATAACGTGGGTGATAATGTCGGTGATTGTGCAGGAATGGCGGCCGACTTATTTGAGACCTATGCGGTTACCATCATTGCAACTATGTTATTAGGCGCATTATTGTTTACATCAGATACTGCCAATGCTGTTGTTTACCCTCTGATGTTAGGTGCGGCATCGATTGTTGCTTCTATCATTGGTTGCTACTTCGTGAAAATGCGCGAAGGCGGAAAAATTATGAATGCACTGTACCGTGGCCTGGCCGTTGCTGGCGGCATTGCATTTTTTGCCTATCTTCCTGTCACCGTCTGGTTTATGGGTGGTATGTCCTTAAATCTCGATGGTGTTGACGTAGCTGGTGGCGAACTGGTCATGCGCTTATTCGTCTGTGCGGCGATTGGTTTGGTCTTGACCGGCTTGATGGTCATCATTACCGAATACTACACTTCTACTGAATATCCGCCTGTACAGCATATCGCTAATGCTTCAACCACAGGCCATGGCACGAATATCATTGCTGGTCTCGGTGTTTCCATGCGTGCTACCGCCGCACCGGTATTAGCCGTGTGTGCCAGTATCTTGATTGCTTACTCGCTAGCAGGTCTGTATGGTATCGCCATTGCTGCAACGGCTATGCTGTCTATGACAGGAATTATTGTCGCTCTCGATGCATACGGCCCCATTACTGATAATGCCGGCGGTATCGCCGAAATGTCAGGTATGCCTGAATCCGTGCGCGCGGTAACAGACCCGCTGGATGCGGTGGGTAATACCACTAAAGCCGTGACCAAAGGTTATGCCATTGGCTCAGCCGGGTTGGCAGCATTGGTGCTGTTTGCCGACTATACGCATGGCCTGGAGCATGCAGGCAAATTGCTCACCTTTGATTTGTCCAATCACATGGTCATCATCGGTCTATTCATTGGCGGTATGGTGCCTTACTTATTTGGCGCGATGTCGATGGAAGCGGTCGGACGTGCCGCTGGCTCAGTGGTTATTGAAGTACGCCGTCAATTCAGCGAAATTCCCGGCATTATGGAAGGAACCGCTAAACCGGACTATTCGCGCGCGGTGGATATGCTGACCAAAGCAGCTATTAAGGAAATGATTATACCGTCATTGTTGCCGGTATTGATTCCAGTGTTGGTAGGCATACTTCTTGGTCCACAAGCACTTGGTGGCGTACTGATGGGTTCAATCGTTACCGGTTTGTTCGTGGCTATTTCCATGACAACCGGCGGTGGCGCATGGGACAACGCGAAAAAATACATCGAAGATGATAACTATGGCGGCAAAGGAAGTGAAGCTCACAAAGCGGCAGTAACAGGTGACACCGTGGGCGATCCGTACAAAGATACGGCTGGCCCAGCGATTAACCCGTTAATCAAAATTATCAATATCGTAGCATTGTTGATCATCCCATTGCTGTAATGTGATATTTGATTTGCTATTGAAAAAGCCTGCCAGTTATCCTGGCAGGCTTTTTTTTACGCCTATAGATTTCATTGCTTACGTCATTGCATTCTTTTCCTACATTCCGTAGGATTGACCTGAGCGTCGCCGAACAAGTCAAATTCCGAACGCTTACCCATCTATTCCTATTTACAGTTTTTATCGTAAGTTCTTTATAAGTGTTTGTATTAATGACATTAACAGGAGAATCAAGATGAACGCTAAAGTACGCATACTCGTATCATTGGTGGCACTACTGTTTGCAACATCAAGCTTTGCAGGCCTATTTGACGATGAGAAAGTCGAATGGTCTCAAGTTCCCGAAAAAGTGCAGCAAACCATTACACAGCACTTGCAAGGTGGAACCATCGAAAAAATCGAAAAAGAAACCAAGAAAAAAAAGGTTATTGTTTATGAAGCTTATGTAAAGAAACCGGATGGTAAGAAAATTGAAATCAAAGTTGAAGAAGATGGCACTCTGCTCGAAATTGAAGATGAAGATGATTAAGCACGTTAATCCATCCCGTCTACATTAATTTTCACACTCTATCCGCTCATGGTCTGGCTAAATTTTAGGGCACCTCTAAAAATTCAGAGTTTTAAACAAGACGAGGCGAGAACAAAAAATGTTGACGCAGCATATGAGTGATATGTAAGGAAACATTTTTTGTGAACAACGACGTATTGTGACGAAATATGGATTTTTAGAGGTGTCCTTTAGTCAGACCGTATTCTTTTACGAGTTGGCCCAAAGGAAGGAGATTATCCAATGCTAACCAGAGCTTACTGTTCTTTAAAACCAGTTTCAATACTCTTGGCCTTGAGTATCACCTGCACTTTTGCTCACGCGAATCCGTCAGATGTCCCGATTAAACCGTCGGCAGGGCATAAGCATTATGAAAAACCGGATCAGGCCCAGAGAGCTGGGCCTATGGGTGAACTTGCACCCAGACTCCAAAATCTTGGCTCCCATACTTTCCCTGTGAGCACCCAGAATCCACAAGCACAATTATTCATGAATCAAGGGCTCAATTTGGCTTATGCATTCAACCATGCTGAAGCAAGCCGCGCCTTTCGTGAAGCAGCGAGGCTTGATCCTACGCTAGCCATGGCTTACTGGGGACAAGCGCTCGTATTAGGTCCTAATATCAATGCCATGATGGAGCCTAACGAAGAAGCGGAGGCACTCGAACTGATCCAAAAAGCCAAGTCACTCATGGCTAACGCATCTCCAAAAGAGCAGGCACTCATTAATGCTTTGGAAAAACGCTATACAGGAACAGCCGATGAGCGCACTGTAAACGACCAAGCCTACGCAGATGCGATGCGCGCGGTTTACCAGCAGTTTCCAGATGATCTCGACATCGCTATGCTCTATGTCGAGGCGATGATGGATCTTCGTCCCTGGGATTATTGGAGGCCCGATGGTCAGCCTCATGCAGGCACAACTGAAATCGTTGCCATTACTGAAGAGGTCATGCGCAAAAACCCGAAACATCCCGCTGCTTTGCATATGTACATCCACCTCATAGAGCCGACAAGCACACCGGAGCGTGCGGAAAAAGCTGCAGATACGCTGTTGACGCTCATGCCAGACGCCGGCCATATGGTACACATGCCCTCACATATCTATCAGCGTGTCGGGCGTTATGCGGACTCGATGAAAAGCAATATGCTCGCCATTGTGGCAGATGAAAACTATATCGCGCAGTGCCAAGCGCAAGGCATCTATCCGATGGGTTACTATCCACACAATATCCATTTTCTCTGGTTTGCAGCCACGATGGATGGCCAAAGCAAAGCCGCCATTCAGGCAGCCCGTAATGCCGCAGCCAAGATAAGCGATGATGTGCTAAACGACGTACCTGTGACGGCTATCTTCCGCGTCATTCCCTACTGGTCACTGGCCCGATTCGGGCGATGGCAAGAAGTGCTCAAGGAGCCTGCGCCCCCTGCAACCAACCCGTTCCTAACCGGTAGCTGGCATTATGTGCGTGGCCTTGCCTTTGTGGCCATGGGTCAATTGCCTCAGGCTGAGCAGGAACTTGCGTCATTGCGCAAAATCATGCAAGAACCAGGGCTGGATTCACCGTTATTCTCACCGAATAATGCGCGTACGGTGTTGGCTATTGGTCCTGAAGTATTGGCTGGCGAGATTGCGGCTGCGCAAGGAAAATTCGATGAGGCGATCGCACGTCTCGATCATGCTGTTCGTCTGGAAGATGGTTTAGTCTATACCGAACCAGCAGAATGGCATTTTCCACCGCGTTTGGCGCTGGGTGCGATTCTGCTCGAAGCCGGGCGTCCAGCCGAAGCAGAAACCGTTTACTGGGAAGATTTGCGGCGTAACCGCCACAACGGCTGGGCCTTATATGGCTTGCTGCAAGCGTTGAACGCACAAGATAAAAACGACGAGGCCGCGCTCATCGAAGCACGCTTCAAGAAAGCCTGGGAACGTGCTGATATTAAACTTCCAGCCTCTCGCTTTGGTAGAAATGAGAGCGGCCTGTAGTTTTATCATGTTGAACTTTGCACACTAACGCCTTCGGCAACAAAAATAGCGTTGTTGGCAGCCTTATGAATCGTATTGCAGCTATCGACTGGATGCGTGGTATTGTCATGGTATTGATGGCGCTAGATCACGCCTCGATTTTTTTTAATCAAGGGCGTGTCGCCATCGATACCATTGTATCGCATGTCGTCGGCTCAAGTTTTGTTACCGAGCAGTTTTTCACGCGCTGGATAACGCATCTCAGTGCACCCACGTTCGTGTTTCTAACAGGAACCGCCATGGCGCTCAGCATACACCATCGACGCGAGAAAGGCATGGATAGCAAAGCCATTGACCGGGACCTCCTCATCCGGGGCGCATTCATCGTGTTGCTGGATATCATGGTGTTTTCATTTGCAGAAGGCAAACTGTTTCTGCAAGTGCTTTATGCCATCGGTGTCAGCATGATGCTGATGACACTGCTTCATCATTTAAATCGGCATGTTCTGCTGTTCTGCGCGCTGATACTGATTTTCGGTGGAGAAGCCTTCACGCGCTTATTCTGGCAGCCACAGGGCGACGTGCCGCTCTGGCTGGCACTCACTTTCGCACCCCGGTTCAGCGAATCCCTTACCGTACTTTATCCGGCCATTCCTTGGCTGGCTATCATGATGTTGGGCTGGGTATTGGGTGATTGGCTGACAACCCGTAAGGAAGAGGCCTGGCCGGTAACGCGTGTACTGCTGATAGCCGGTATGCTATCGCTTGCCTGCTTCCTGCTTATACGCGGCCTTAACGGTTATGGCAACATGCTGCTGTATCGCGAAGATGCTTCATTGATCCAATGGCTGCATGTCAGCAAATATCCACCGAGCCTCACCTATATTTCACTGGAACTGGGATTGATGGCAATCCTGCTGGCAACTTTGGTGTGGCTAAAACCAAAAATAGGGGTTCGGCACTATGGCCCAATCCTGGTTTTTGGCCAAACCGCGCTTTTTTTCTATCTCGCACACTTCGTCGTGCTGGCAATGCTGACCTTGTTCATGGAACGCGCAGGCTTGGGGCAAGCCTATCTTGCGGCTTTGATCGCGCTGATCATCCTCTATCCGATTTGCTGCGCGTATCGCGCCTTAAAATGCCGTTATCCAGATAGTCTGTTGCGATTTGTCTGATAGGACTGTTGGCAAGATTGGCAACACACTGACAACACACCGGAAACAATTTTCTTGACATTAGATTTCCATCATGTTAAATCTATACACGTCTTTCAGAAAAAACAGAAGGGCAAGTAGTCGTATCTTTTAGAAGATCTATTTGTTATGTATTTTTTTCTATTCTATTTAGGAGACTGCAAAAATGAAACTTTCACTCATATTAGCCGCACTCTTAGTAGCATCTTCTTTAACAGCCTGTATGGATCCAAAACCTGGTCAGTACCCACCAAGCATGATGATGGAACGGGATACGATGCCAGATAAAGTAGATGATAAAAATTAGAATAAAAACGTATGACTCAAATATGACTCAAATATGACTCAAAAATTTTAACCGCCCTTCTGGGCGGTTCTTTGTATCCAGGCTAGTTTATTTGCGTTTTAAACATTTCACCCACTGAAACCTCTTCTCCTCGTTTGCAGTCCAACCCTTGCTTGACACAGCATGACTGATCACCATATCTTGATGAAAATGAGACTTAAGGGCGCCTCTTTGAGAAAACAAAAATACTGCCTTTTATAGTATTTACAATCACAACTCAATCGATAGGGGCTGCCCTATCGTTTCCTAGAAAAATCATGTATCGCCCTGCCTGATCCGAAAGGTTGCAAACGTCGCTTCATGTCAAACAGAAGCAACGAATA
>CAYNXU010000025.1:0-13308 GCA_964401225.1 uncultured Nitrosomonas sp. | reverse complement strand
TTCGTACGCGGTTTACGCATTTATTAGCAGAGCATGCTTATGCAGGCGTGCTGGTGACGTTGGCTGTAGGAGATCAACGCAGCATTTCTCGCGAACAGTGGCAAATTTTTACCCGTACCGGCACGAATCATCTCATGGCGATTTCAGGGCTGCATATCACCCTGGTGGCGGGACTGGTTTTTGGGTGTGTCTATTGGCTTTGGCGCCGAAGTTCCCGTTTGTCATTACTGCTGCCAGCACGTAAATTAGCAGTTGTCGCAGGCCTCATGGCGGCATTGTGTTACGCTTTGCTGGCTGGCTTTGCCGTGCCAACCAGACGGGCATTCTTGATGTTGGCGATCCTTGCTATTGCTCTCTGGAGCGATCGCAAGGTGTCATTGTCTGCTGTGCTTGTTTGGGCATTATTAATCGTAGTGGTATTGGATCCATGGGCAGTGATCGCACCTGGTTTCTGGTTATCCTTTGGGGCGATTGCGTTGATTGCGCTCGTGACGTTTGGCCGTATTGGTAAGCTGGGGGCGATAACCAGCTGGCTGCGCGTGCAATGGGTGATTGCGCTTGGCTTGGGTCCTTTAATGCTGATGATGTTTCAACAAGTTTCACTGATAGCGCCGGTTGCAAATGCGATTGCTATCCCATTAGTGAGTTTTGCAGTAGTGCCATTGACGTTACTTGCGATTGTGCCGTTTCTTGATTTTCTGATACTCCCCGCCCATGAAATATTGAGTGCCGGCATGATCTGGCTGAAATGGTTGAGTGAAATGCCCCAAGTTGTCTGGCAGCAGCATGCCCCACCCGTATGGGCGGTTATTGCCGGTATTGCAGGAACCGTCTGGTTGTTTCTACCTGGGGGTCCAGGGTTGGGTATTTTCTCGGGCTTTCCTGCGCGATGGCTTGGATTAGTGGCCTTGTTGCCGTTGTTTGTGGTTTCTCCGCCCAAACCGGCATCAGGCGAGCTGTGGTTGACAGTGCTGGATGTCGGGCAAGGCCTGGCGGTAGTGGCACGGACTGAGCATCATACACTGTTATACGATACCGGTCCTAATTTTGGAGAAGCCGATAGCGGTATGCGCATTATTGCGCCATTCTTACGTGGTGAAGGTATCCGGCAATTGGATCTCATGATGGTATCTCATGCGGATTCGGATCACAGCGGTGGCGCGCTATCTGTGCTGTCAGAACTACCCGTGAAGGCATTATCTTCGTCGCTGCATAATGATCACTCCATTCAGCGGTCCGTTATGAATAGCCGACAATGCCGGGCGGGTGATTCATGGCAATGGGATGGTGTTGATTTTGAAGTGTTGCATCCTTTGGCACAGAGCTACGAGCGCGATATACAAAAAACCAATGATATTAGCTGCGTGCTAAAGATAACCACCCAGCATGGCAGCGTGTTGTTACCTGCCGATATCGAGAAAGGTTCAGAGCAGGCCTTGCTCGACCGTGCAGGCCATCAACTTTCTTCAACGGTTTTGATCGCACCCCATCATGGTAGCAAGACTTCTTCAACGGAAGCGTTTGTGCGGCAAGTTAATCCCAGTTTCACGATATTTACCGTGGGTTATCGCAATTCATTTGGACATCCACGTGATGAGGTTGTGGAACGCTATCGTGAATTAGGCAGCCAAGTGATGCGCAGTGATCATGATGGAGCGGTAATGTTGAAATTTAAAGACAGCAATATTGCCATTGAAAGCTCGCGTAAGATCAATCGGCGTTACTGGCACGATCATTAAAGATCCGAAAAGATCGGAACCTTGAAATCAGTTCTGACTTACAGGATGACCGCAAGTATTTAATTTAGCGCATCGTTAATATCGGTCTGACAGCGATACGCTGCGTGATCTCATCAGCAGTTTTTTGAGCAGTCGCATGGTTAGAATAGGGGCCTGTGCGGATTTTGTATAGACCATCTTCATTGGTAATGTCGGTTTTGTGCGTAATCGATGGCAATTCCGAGCGTATTTGTGAGAGAAAGCTGTGCGCATTATTTGCTGAGCCGAAAGCTGCTAGTTGTATATATATTTGATTGCCTTCCGAACGCGTGGGCTGGGTGGATACCGTTTTTACTGTGCGTGGTGAGGATGCCATTTCCGGGATAATCGTTTCAACTACGACAGGCGCGCTTCCATTGGCGAGCACATCCAATTTGTATGCTGCGGTGTAGGAAAGATCAACGACTCGGTTAGCTAGAAAAGGGCCTCGATCATTGATGCGCACGATTACCGATTTGCCATTGTTAAGGTTGGTCACCCTGGCATAACTTGGGATGGGTAAAGTCGGGTGGGCGGCCGTCATGGCATACATGTCATAAACTTCTCCCGAAGCTGTCGGTTTACCATGGTATCGGCGACCATACCAGGAAGCAATACCTCTTTCCTGGTAAGGCGTGAGCGATGTCATTGGTCGGAAAGTTTGTCCTAGTGCGGCATAAGGGCGCATATTTGCAGGTCTTAAAGTTTCATTGCGTGGAACGGCATCGGGGATGGAGTCTAAATTGGATGGCGGATTATCGGGGGGGCCGTCGTCGAGGTAATAGCCGCCTCCCTGGGCTTTTGTCGAGTATGTCGCCGTAGTGGCCGTATCGCGCGATCCCGCATAGCGGGATTGACTGCTACAACCTACTAGCGTGATTAGTAAAATGATGCTTATGAGCGGAGTCAAATAAGATAAACGGCGATTAGCGAATGAAAGAAGTGTAACTGCGATCATGGATATACCTTCGTTATGTTTTTACCAGTTTGGGGTGAGTTTGTATACTCATCAAAATACCAAAGCCCAGTAGCATTGTTACCAATGACGTTCCTCCATAACTGATCAAGGGGAGAGGCACACCTACTACAGGCAGGATTCCACTGACCATACCCATATTGACGAATACATAGGTGAAGAAAGTCAAAGTTATTGACCCGGCAACAAGGCGAGTAAATTGTGTCGGCGCATTAGCGGTAATGATCATACAACGTCCAATGACAACTAAATACAATAATAATAACAAACCATTGCCAATTAAACCAAATTCCTCTGAGAATACCGCAAAAATAAAATCTGTACTTTGCTCGGGTAAAAAATCTAACTGGGACTGTGTGCCTTTTTGCCAACCTTTGCCGACAATTCCTCCTGAACCAATAGCAATACTGGATTGAATAATATGATAGCCAGCCCCTAAAGGATCTTGGGAAGGATCAAGCATGGTGAGTACACGCTTACGTTGATAGTCATGCATGCCAAATGACCAGAATAGTGGCAATACCGCGCCAGCAGTAACGAGCAAGCTTGCCATGACGCGCCAAGATAAGCCAGCAAAATAGAGTACATAAAAACCGCTGGCTGTAATCAATAAAGCCGTTCCCAAGTCGGGTTGACGTGCAATCAACAATATTGGCAAGAGTAAAATTAGCGTTGCGCCAGTATAATCTCGCAAACGAAGTGTGATCTCTGATTTATCGAAATACCAGGCCATCATGAGAGGAACGGCTATTTTTAATAATTCTGAAGGCTGGATTCGGGTGATGCCGAGGTTGAGCCAGCGCCGTGCGCCATTATGAATCTCACCGAATAATGCAACGCCAATCAGTAAAACGATGCCTACTAAATATAACGGTAGTGCCAGGCGCTTGATTTGTTGAAGTGGAATATTGGCTACCATCCACATCACAGCTAAAGCTACCAGCATATTCACTACTTGGCTACTCATACGGCCTAAATTCCCGCCACTCGCGCTATAGAGGACGATCAAGCCTGTCAACATCAAAAGAAAAATCCCGGCTAACAGGAAATTATCGACATAGCGTGTGAGATAGTGCCACAGGCGCTTGAAATCGATCATAACATCTTAATTATTAACATAACTCATGGGGTAATGTAAATTATCCAGTGGCTAGGAAGCTGAGAATAATTGAACGCATACCAATCGTTAATTATTGGGTAGCGCTTATTCTTTACCTGTTTGCCTGACATGTTTTGTCCTTGCATTTCAGTTTGTTTTCAGCTCCAGAAGCTCGCGACAGTTTTATTTACAACCTTATACAGTGGAAAAATGTTCTCTATTTATTGCTTTAATTGATGCTAAGTAAGCTCGGAAAGAATGGTCACCTATGAAATTTTCTCAGTGCTATCGGCTGTTTACATTTTCTGCAAGTAGGGGGTCTGGCATTTTACCGAGAAAGAAATAATCCATTACTTGTCTTGCTATGGGGGCTGCTGTTGAGCCTCCGGAGCCAACATTTTCAACTAACACCGTTAGTACAATTTTGGGATCCTCCGCAGGTGCGTAGGCTGTAAAAAGGGCATGGTCACGGTGCCGTTCCGGTATTTTGCTGGCATTGTAGCGTTCACCCTGCTTAATATTAACCACTTGTGAGGTGCCGGTTTTTCCGGCAAAAGTATAAGCGGTATTCGCACCTGCGCGTGCTGCTGTTCCACCGGGCCGTGTCACATCAACCAGTGCATTTCTAACGTGTGCAATATTTTCTGTTTTTATGTCGAGTGTATACATCGGCTTGGTCTTAATCTCATTGACGTTACCATTCTGGTTATCGTGAATCTGCTTCACGAAATGTGGGCGGAAGGCTGTGCCATTGTTTGCAAGCATCATGGTAGCAAAAGTCAACTGAAGCGGTGTGGCCAGGTTATAACCTTGACCGATACCTACAGAGATCGTGTCGCCGGGGAACCAGTTTTGATTAAATCGTTTCTTTTTCCATTCGGGTGAGGGGAGCAATCCAGCCACTTCTCCTGGAATATCGATCTCAGTTCTTTTGCCAAATCCAAACTGACCAATAAAACTGAAAATATTGTTGATTCCCAGGTCGTGTGCAAGCATGTAGTAGTAAGTATCGCAGGAAACTACCAGTGATTTATGCAGATTGACCCTGCCATGCCCTCCTGGTCTCCAGTCCCTAAAACGGTGTGTGCTACCGGGCAAGCTAAAATATCCTGGATCACTGATTGAATAGGTAGAGGTACGCTTGCCCAATTCCAATCCTGCTAATGCCATGAAAGGCTTAAAGGTTGAGCCAGGCGGATAGACACCTCTAAGTGCACGGTTATTGAGAGGCTTGTCTATGGATTCATTTAGCAGGCGCCAGTTCAAGTGATCAATGCCGTCTACAAACAAATTGGGATCAAAGCCGGGCTTACTCACAAAGGCGAGAATTTCACCCGTGGTTGGATCCATTGCGACTAATGCGCCACGATAATCACCAAATGCGTTTACTGCAGCTTGCTGTAATTTAATATCTAGAGAGAGGATTAAATCATTTCCCGCGATAGGAGGGGTACGCGACAATGTTCGCACATGCCGTCCCGCGACATCGGTTTCAACTTCCTCAAAACCAGTGATACCATGTAATTCTTTTTCATAGCTTTGCTCAAGACCTATTCTCCCGATATGCAGCGAACCACGATAGTTTTCTAATTGATTGGTAAGCTCGAGCTGTTCGATATCTTTATCGTTGATGCGACCTATATAACCTACGACGTGTGATAACAGCTCAGTGTAGGGGTAGTGACGCAGTAGCCGTGCCCTGATTTCCATGCCGGGGAAGCGATAACGATTCGCTGCAAACCGGGCCACTTCGACATCCGATAAACGCGTTCGTATGGGCAAACTTTTAAAGCGTGTATTTTCTCGCTTCAGTTTATTGAAGCGTCGACGGTCTTCTGGTGTGATCTCTATCAACGTTGCCAATTCATCGATGGCTGCATCTAGATTAGCAATTTTATTTGGGACAATTTCTAGAGCATAAGTTGTAAGGTTTTGTGCCAGGATTTCTCCATTGCGATCAAAAATAAGCCCTCGATTGGGTACGAGTGGCATGATGGAAATTCGATTCGCCTCCGCTAACGTTGTGTAGTGTTCTCCTCTAATTACCTGGAGATAAAATAAGCGAGCCAGCAGTAAGCAAAGCAGTAGTACGACAAAAATGGCACCGATCGCCAGTCTAACGTGAAAGCTGCGTAACTCTTGCAGATGATTTCGAAGTTCGACGCCATAATTCATAGTTCGTTAGGATCACTCTTTGGTTTTTGAAGAATGCTCAGTAAGAATGAAATTATTGGCCACAATAATGCACCGGTAGCGCTCGGAAAAAAGTAATACCAGGCAGGGATATAAGTGCCTCTCAACATGCCTGTTAAAAATACAACCACTTGAACGAATAGTAGCATCCAGAAAATTTGGGGAGCTTGTTGAAAGACGTTAAATAATCGTAGACGGCGATGCAGTAGCATCGCAAAGAATGTGAGTAAGCAATAAGCCAGCGCGTGCTGGCCTAAAATACTGCTGTTGCCAACATCCATGATTAAGCCTGCAATAAAAGCAATGCTCATTCCCAATCGTTGCGGTTGATTGATGCCCCAATAAAGTAGCGTAATGGCGACAAAATCAGGCCGCAGTAGCAAGAGGGTTTCTTGTAGAGGCAATAGATTAAATAGCAGTGCGATTAACAGGCTCAAAAAAATGAAGCTATTTTTTGCCTGTAATGAGAGTTCCTGACCAAGATAATCATTGGACACGACTTTACCTTTATTTTGTTTGCTGAGAAGAATTGTTCGACACTTCTTCCGGTTGCTCAGGCAGAGCTTGAGATAGAGAAAGGATCAATACTTGCCTATTTCTATTGACACCTGCGATAGGCTCGCAGGTTATACGCGCAAAATCATGCGAATGATCATACTCGATTTGATTGACGCGTGCTACAGGCAGGCCAGGTGGATAAACACCTCCGATCCCAGAGGTGATGAGCAAATCATCTTTCTGGATATCCGCATTGATCGATAGGTAGCGTAGTTCTAATTCATTGTTTTTTCCGGCGCCGGAGATGACTGAACGTAAACTGTTGCGCGCAACTTGTACCGGCACAGAATGATCCTTATCCGTGATAAGCGTTACTTCAGATAGCCAAGGATGCACCTGAGTAATTTGCCCAATGACACCGAGATCATCTACGACAACTTGTCCCGCCTCAACCTTGTGGGTGCTTCCCTTATTGAGGGTTACTTTGCGATTGAAGGGATCGCGTGGGACATATAAGATTTCTGCCATGATCGCGGTCGCTTCTGTTTGCTGAGCTGCGCCTAACAATTTTCGTAGATGTGCATTTTCTTCTTCTAGCATTTGCAACCGGAACAGTTTTTGCTGATTAAAGAAATATTGCTGCTTGAGATAAGCAATGTCTTTAGTCAGGCGAAAGTCATTTATTAATTCATCGACCCGATCATACAAAGCGATTGGAGTATAGGCGAGTCGTTGCAGTGGATAGATGATCATGCCAATCGTCTGGCGTATTCCAGAGAAAGCGCTAAAACGAGTATCCGCAACCATCAATAGGATGGATAACAATACAAAAAAAAATAGCCGTGCCTGTGGACTCGGACCAGCTTTGAAGAATTGTGGAACCGTCTCCATCACATTTAACTTTTAAAGCTTTGTCACCGGGTTATTGATAGCCCACGATAAAGAATGAATTAAGATTCAACTCAAAATTCACGCGAAAAAATACCGATCGATTGATCCATGTTTTCTAGCGCTATACCTGCACCTCGTACCACACAGGAGAGTGGATCGTCTGCAATAATAACGGATAAACCCGTTTCTTCCATCAATAAACGATCAATATCACGCAACAATGCGCCGCCGCCTGTCATGACCATACCCATGTCAGCAATATCTGATCCGAGTTCAGGAGGCGTGTGCTCCAAGGCGGTTTTAACTGCGCTGACAATATTGTTCAATGGCTCAGATAAAGCTTCGAGAATTTCATTACTGGAAATGGTAAAACTCCGCGGAATACCTTCTGCTAGATTACGTCCCTTGACTTCGATTTCACGTACTTCCGATCCAGGATATGCCGAGCCAATTTGTGTCTTGATGATTTCAGCAGTTGCTTCACCAATCATCATGCCGTAATTGCGACGTATGTAATTAATGATTGCTTCATCAAATTTGTCACCGCCCACCCGCACCGAATTTGCGTAGACGATTCCTCCCAAGGAAATTACAGCAACCTCGGTTGTGCCACCTCCAATATCAACCACCATTGACCCTACAGGCGTTTCAACCGGTAAATCAGCGCCAATGGCTGCTGCCATCGGTTCTTCTATGAGCTCCACTTTGCGTGCGCCCGCAGCAAAGGCGGCCTCACGAATCGCTCGCCGCTCTACTTGAGTTGAACCACAGGGAACAGAAATAACGATGCGTGGATTGGCCGAAAACAGGCGTGGTGGATTTACCTTCCGGATGAATTGCTTCAACATTTGCTCGGTCATAGTAAAATCAGCAATAACACCATCCTTCATGGGGCGAATGGTTGTGATATTACCGGGGGTTCGCCCAAGCATTTGTTTTGCTGCTAGCCCAACTTGCTGGATCATCTTCTTGCCACTGGAGCCGCCGTCTTGTCTAATGGCAACGACAGATGGTTCGTTCAAAACGATACCATGACCGCGTACATGGATCAGTGTATTGGCTGTGCCTAAATCAACAGCCATATCTGTTGAGAAGTAATTTCCTATAAAATTATTGCTAAGGAGGTTAAACATGGTGGCAGAATTCCATTAATGATGACAGATTCAGTAAAAAATAGTAGTTGTTGTAGTGTAGATATATAAAAAGTATGCGCTCATCAGACTTGTCATGATACTCTATTACGTGTTTGAATATAAAGCTCTTGACAGTAAATGACCCTATCATTAGACGATGTAAAACGTGTAGCTAATCTTGCTCGAATAGAAATTAGTGAAGAAGAAGCGCAGCAAACACTTATGCGAGTATCTGGAATTTTTGGTCTGATCGAACAGATGCAGGCAGTAGATACATCCCAAATCCAACCAATGAGTCATGCGCAAGATATGATACAACGGTTGCGCGAAGATGTCGTGGATGAATCCGATCAACATATTCTATTTCAATCTATTGCCCCCCAGGTAGAAGCAGGGCTTTATCTCGTGCCCAAAGTAATTGAGTAACCCATCAGCACACTTTTTTTCTTTAATTTTTAGTAATTCACTATTTTAATCCTCATGTTGAATGCTAGTCTCAAGCAACTTGCTGCACTACTTGCAGAAAGAAAATTTTCCAGTGCTGAACTAACAGAAGCGTTTCTCAAACGTATTAAAGCGCTTAATCCAGATTTAAATGCCTTTATTACCATCAATGAAGAAACGAGTCTTGCACAGGCGCGCGCTGCTGACAAAATGATTGCTTCCGGGCAAGCGTCTCCCCTCACCGGTATTCCTGTGGCACAGAAAGATATTTTTTGTGCAAAGGGTTGGTTGACGACGTGCGGATCAAAAATGCTTGCAAACTTTATCTCTCCCTATGACGCGACAGTTATTGAGCGTTTCAATCATATTGGCGCGATCAATATTGGTAAGACCAATATGGATGAGTTTGCCATGGGATCCAGTAACGAAACTTCTTATTACGGTCCCGTTAAAAATCCTTGGGATGTATTGGCCGTTCCTGGCGGTAGCTCTGGAGGATCGGCTTGCGCAGTCGCTGCGCGTATGGCGCCCGCAGCGACAGGGACCGATACGGGAGGGTCCATACGCCAACCAGCCGCATTATGTGGTATCTCTGGTATTAAGCCGACCTATGGGTTGGTCTCTCGCTATGGCATGATTGCGTTCGCTTCGAGCTTGGATCAAGCAGGCCCCATGGCTAAATCAGCTGAAGATCTGGCGCTCCTGTTAAATGTCATGGCGGGCTTTGATACGCGCGATTCAACGAGTCTGCAGCGTGAACCTGAGGATTATGGACGTGACCTAGAAAAACCGCTTAGCCAGCTACGTATAGGATTACCCAAGGAATATTTTGCCAAAGGCATGAGTAGTGATGTGGCAAATGCCGTAGAAGCTGCTATTGGTGAGTATCGAAAACTAGGTGCTACCATCGTCGAAGTTTCTTTACCCAATACCGGGCTTTCAATTCCAGTCTATTATGTTTTGGCTCCGGCGGAAGCATCCAGCAATTTATCGCGCTTTGACGGTGTGCGCTACGGTTATCGTGCGTCAAGCTATATGGATCTCAATGACATGTATAAAAAAACCCGGGCGCAAGGTTTCGGTGCGGAAGTTAAGCGTCGTATTCTGATTGGCACGTACGTGTTATCACATGGCTATTACGATGCTTATTATCTGCAAGCACAGAAATTGCGCCGCTTGATTGCAAGCGATTTTGTTGAAGCATTTAAACAATGCGACATCATCATGGGACCGACTTCTCCTGCGGTTGCATTCAATTTTGGAGAGAAGAGTGATGATCCAATCCAAATGTATTTATCCGATATATACACCAGCGCAGTGAATTTGGCGGGATTGCCAGGTATGTCGATTCCTGTGGGGTTTGGGGATAAGTGCAGGCCGGTGGGGTTGCATATTATCGGCAATTACTTCAGGGAAGCGCAGATGTTAAACATTGCGCACCAATATCAGCAAGTGACCGACTGGCATTTGCGCGTGCCAACGCATCTACCTGAAATGTAAAAAATAATTATGCTTGTCGGCTATTTCGAAAGTTACAGGAGTTTTTGAACATGCAATGGGAAATAGTGATTGGCTTAGAGATTCACGCACAGCTCTCGACTCAATCAAAAATATTCTCGGGTGCTTCCACGGCTTATGGAGCACAGCCTAATACGCAAGCTTGCGCAGTTGATCTGGCGTTACCGGGTGTGTTGCCGGTGTTGAACTACGGCGCAGTTGAGCGCGCTATTAAATTCGGTCTGGCAGTGGGAGCAAAAATTAACTCCCCTTCAATCTTTGCGCGCAAGAATTATTTTTACCCCGATTTGCCAAAAGGCTATCAAATCAGTCAATTTGAAATACCTGTTGTGCAAGGCGGGAGTATTACAATTCACGCGAATGATGCCGAGAAAACCGTGAGGCTAACACGTGCCCACTTGGAAGAAGATGCCGGTAAATCATTGCATGAGGATTTCCACGGGATGAGTGGGATCGACCTGAATCGTGCAGGTACGCCTCTACTGGAAATCGTTTCCGAGCCCGATATGCGTAGTAGTGGGGAAGCGGTTGCTTACGCCAAGACCTTGCACTCCCTGGTTCGCTGGATCGGGATTTGCGACGGCAATATGCAGGAGGGATCATTTCGCTGTGATGCCAACGTCTCTGTCCGCCCACGAGGGATAGAGACGCTCGGTACGCGTTGTGAGATTAAAAATCTCAATTCCTTCCGTTTTCTCGAAAAAGCTATCGATTTTGAGGCCAGGCGCCAGATAGAAATCCTGGAAGATGGTGGCAGCATAACGCAGGAAACGCGATTATATGATGCAAACCGGGATGAAACGCGTACTATGCGCAGCAAAGAAGATGCACATGATTATCGCTATTTCCCCGATCCGGATTTGCTGCCATTAGAGATAACGGAGGAATGGATTAAACAGGTAAGAGCGATGTTGCCTGAGTTACCTGAAGCAAGACGCAATCGTTACATTCAGGATTTCGGACTGACCGACTATGATGCCGCCGTATTGACTTCAACCAGAGAAACAGCCGATTTCTTCGAAAATACCGTCAAACAATTGCCTGCGCAAGCAAAGCTTTGCGCTAACTGGATCATGGGTGAAGTCAGCGGCAGGCTTAACAAAGAGAATATCGAAATAACGCAGTGTCCGGTCAGCCCTATGCAGCTAGCGGGATTGCTTGCACGCATTAGCGATGGCACCATCTCGGGAAAAAGCGCTAAAGATGTCTTTGATGGTATGTGGCAGGGCGAGCAGGGTGGAGATGCTGATGCCATTATTACCACAAAAGGACTTAAGCAGATTTCGGATGATAGTGAAATCGAAAAGCTGATCGATGAGGTACTTGCTGCGCATTCTCAACAGGTGACGGATTATCGTAACGGCAAGGAAAAAGCTTTTAATTCGCTGGTAGGCCAAGTTATGAAAGCCACCAAGGGAAAGGCAAACCCTGGTCAGGTCAATACGATGCTCAAGAAAAAATTACTGGAATAAAATTATCCCAGGTAATTTTTTGCGATTCTTAAGCCATGCCCTTTCATCGAGCCGGTTATCGTTTTCTACTGAGTCATTTCTTTCCGGGATTCAGGAAAATTCGTATTTCGCAACAATCGATTATCATATCCAACGAAATTTACCCTGCGTTGGTATATGAACCGCCGGGTAATTGTAGCCATACAATCATTACTTTTTCAGGTTTTTCTGTACATGGCTGCCGAGACAAGCGTCTTGCTGCCGTTTCTCAGGGGTTTGTTCGTCAGGGTTTTCGTGTCATTACGCCGTGTGTATCCGATATTGATCAATTATTGATTCACCCTGCTACCATCGATAAGTTCGCAGCGCTAATTCAGACTGTTTTTGCTGACGAAAACCTCAATCCTGCCAAACGACCCCTAGGTATCTTTGCAGCTTCATATTCAGGCGGTATTGCCATGTTGGCTGCTGCGCGTGCCAATATCGTACCTTGTGTTAAAGCTGTCTGCCTGTTGGGAACGTTTAGTCATTTCAAAAATGTTCTGCAGTTTGTTATCGAACAGGAGGGTGTCGATGTATATGCACGATACATTTTGCTGCGTAATTTTCTTCAGCAAAGTCAATGGCATGATGAAGCGATTGTTGAATTATTGAATGTTGCCATTCAGGATAATGGCTTCAAGAGATCTCCTGCCCAATTACCCCGGCACTTACAATCAGCTACTGCCGAAACAGCGAATTTCTTTATGCAATTGATGCAAGACGCATCATTCAGAAGCGAATTGTCGTATAAGGCTTTTGAAGAGATTGATCAAAGAGAAGGTTGGGTGGATCATTTTGATCTTATCCATAAGCTGGATGATGTCAATTTTTCAGTCAGTTTGATTCATGGTCACAATGATCAGGTTATTCCCAGTGATGAATCAGTCCGCCTACATGAAGCATTGCGACAGCTTGGTAAAAATAGCCATCTGATTCTGACAAAATTACTGGATCATGGCGATCTGATTCTGAGTAGGGAGCTTGGTACCGAAGTCAATAAGCTCGCCTCTGGTTTTGGTTTTTTTATAGATGGCTTGCGTACTACCCACCCCCATTGATTGGATGTTTAGTCGACCAAGATTGCATCATTGAATTCACTATAAATTAATAACAGGTAATGCATAATGTATGAACATTGAAATTGATCATTTCGGGCAATTTCCTGAACAAAATACTTTTCAGCATACTTTTATAAAATTTGAATTACATGTGATAGTGATATGATGCATTTGATTTGCAGCATCCGTAATCTTATTGATGTTTTTTTAGTTTCCTTTCTAAGAGTCAGCCAAAGTGAATTTAGTTA
>CAYNXU010000024.1:0-13375 GCA_964401225.1 uncultured Nitrosomonas sp. | reverse complement strand
AATTACTTTGTTTTTGAATTGATAAACAACAGAATAAGAGATAATTTCAGAAAACATACTTGCCAGCAAGTAGCAAAAAAATTTAGGTCTGCCAAAATTAAACTATTACTATCTCTTTCCAAACAACCAAACAAACTAATTTCTAAATGGAGAAGAAGGCTATCGTGGAAAATAATTCCAAAACCTGGTCAGGGCGATTCAACGAACCCGTTTCCCAATTGGTGCAACGATATACTGCCTCAGTGAGTTTTGATAAAAAGCTCGCAGAATATGATATCCAAGGGTCCCTCGCGCATGCCCATATGCTGTCATCGGTCGGCATTCTTAGCCAGGATGATCTAGCCGCCATCAGACAAGGGCTCAGCCAAATTCTTGAAGAAATCAGAAACAATGTCTTTGATTGGCAGATCGAGTTAGAAGATGTTCATCTTAATATCGAAAAACGCCTGACAACACTTGTTGGCGATGCCGGAAAAAGACTTCATACCGCACGATCCCGCAATGATCAGGTTGCTACTGACATACGGCTTTATTTGCGAGCATCGATCGATGAAATCGTTAATCTCATTAAATCGATGCAACACGCCCTTCTTGATCTTGCAGAACAACATACCGAGACAGTCATGCCTGGTTTTACGCATCTGCAAGTTGCTCAGCCCATATCATTTGCTCATCACCTCATGGCCTATCATGAGATGCTATGTAGAGATACGGAAAGATTGCTCGATTGTCGTAAGCGCGTCAATCAACTCCCATTGGGTGCCGCTGCACTGGCGGGAACCAGTTATCCGATTGATCGCACCATGGTGGCACAAACCCTTGGTTTTGACGGTATTTGCCTGAACTCGCTGGATGCCGTATCGGATCGGGATTTTGCTATAGAGTTTTGTGCCTGCGCAGCACTGATCATGACGCATTTATCGCGCTTCTCGGAGGAATTAATTCTTTGGATGAGCCCTGCATTTAATTTCATTCAACTTGCCGACCGTTTCTGTACAGGCTCGTCTATCATGCCACAAAAGAAAAACCCGGATGTGCCCGAACTCGTTCGGGGTAAAACAGGACGTATCAGTGGCCATCTGGTTGCGCTGCTCACTCTCATGAAATCTCAGCCACTTGCCTATAACAAAGATAATCAGGAAGATAAAGAACCCCTTTTCGACACTGTCGACACATTGATGGATACCCTGCGTGTTTATACCGAGATGCTTGCCGGGATAACCGTAAATCAAGATGCAATGCGTCACGCAGCCATGCGTGGTTATGCCACGGCAACAGATTTGGCAGATTATCTCGTCAAAAAAGGTATCCCCTTCCGTGATGCCCACGAAATCGTCGCACAAACCGTTCGCTTTGCTGAAAATAAACGCTGTGATTTAAGCGACCTTACACTATCTGAACTAAAACAATTCTCTGCCACCATCGAAGAAGATATCTTTTCAGTACTATCACTCGAAGGCTCCATGAAAAGCCGTAGCCATCCGGGAGGAACGGCCCCGGAACAAGTTAGCAAAGCTATCAAGTACGCAAAACAAATGCTATTCACTCAATCAACCCCATGACATCAATGCATTCATTCGCCCACCCTCCCTGGCCAGCCATTGAAGAGTATATTTCCTCGTCATCAAAAACTCCTTTTATCTTGGAAAAGATCAATGCCATTGGTGGTGGATGTATCAACGAAACTTACCATATTCAAGGAAATGGCCAGCACTATTTCGTCAAACTCAACAAAGCCAGCAATTTAGCCATGTTTGAGGCTGAAGCGGCAGGGCTTCAAGAAATACATAATTCCCACACATTACGTGCTCCTGAGCCCAAACACTGGGGTCGTGATCATTCTAATGCCTGGCTAATACTCGAATATATAGATCTCAAAGATACCCCTAAACAAAGCGCAGAAGCGTTGGGTACAGGGCTTGCCAATATGCATCGCACCTTTTCTGAGCATTTCGGATGGGTTCACAACAATACAATTGGCGCAACCTTGCAGATCAATGAATTGTCATCGGATTGGATTCATTTCTGGCGTCAGAATCGTCTGGGATATCAACTTCATCTTGCCCAAGCAAATGGTTACACAGGCAAACTACAAATGCTGGGTGAGCGGCTTATGATCAATTTGGATACGTTCTTCACTGGAGCAAACATTCGCCCGGCATTATTGCATGGCGATCTGTGGAGTGGTAATTATGCGTTTGACTCAACGGGACAGCCGGTATTATTCGATCCAGCAGTTTATTATGGTGACCGTGAAGCTGATCTCGCAATGACTGAACTTTTTGGAGGATTCCCCGTAACGTTCTACGCCAGCTATCAGAACGCTTACCCCTTAGATGCTGGCTACCATACTCGAAAAACGCTTTACAATCTCTATCATGTCTTGAATCATCTGAATTTGTTTGGCGGTGGATATTTACGTCAAGCAGAACAGATGCTGGAAAAATTGCTTGCCGAAATCAGATAAAGTATCGGGTACAAAGCTTCACTATTTATCAGGTTTGATTGTAAAGGTATGACAGACGCAATAAAATAAGCTCAAAGTAAAATTGAAAACTAACATGCCGTTATAAAAACATTCGATGCAGCCGATGCACAACATAAACAGGCTGTGCAAGTAAAAGTGCAGCAAATAGTCAGGAGGCTAGGCTCATCACAGGGCAAAGCGCTCGCGCCGAGTAAAAAACGAAGTTTATATCTGATAAATGAACATTTTGAAGCTGTTTCTAACACCACAACGGCAACGCAGATAGTTTTTCAACAGCCTGCTAAAGCGAATAATCGATTAGACTCTTTATTATTTAACGAATTAAACAAGGACTACTATGCCACAAAGCTCAACAAATATTTATAAACGTCTTAAAAGTCTCGAGACACATCTTGCCGAGGAACATCCTGATAATCCGGTCTTAGCTAAGGCTGTTCACAGTTTTCGCAAACTCGACCGTGTAGCTCAAGATATCGGCTTGCTGGATAAAAGCGAATCTTACGCAACTTATGTCACTTGGTGGCCAATGATTGCCGTATTGGGAACATTCTCAGCCGGAAAATCAACTTTTATCAATTCTTATTTGAACTTACATTTACAGCGTACCGGCAATCAAGCCGTTGATGATAAGTTCACGGTGATTTGCTACAGCCGCCACGATGAAGTCAAAACGTTGCCCGGTGTAGCATTAGATGCCGACCCGCGTTTCCCCTTTTTCCAAATCAGCCGGAGTATCGCAGAAATCACAGAGGCCGGACCACAGCGTATTGATGCGTATATTCAACTTAAAACATGCCCTTCCGAAAAGATTCGCGGCAAGATTTTAATAGACTCCCCGGGATTCGATGCAGACAGTCAGCGCAACTCCACATTACGCCTGACACAACACATCATCAATTTATCCGATCTTGTGCTTGTGTTCTTTGATGCACGCCACCCCGAACCTGGCGCCATGAAAGATACATTGGAATATTTGGTATCAGGCACAATTAATCGAGCTGACTCAAATAAATTCCTTTATATCCTTAATCAAATGGATGTTACTGCAAAAGAAGACAACCCCGAGGAAGTTGTTTCAGCCTGGCAGCGTTCTTTGGCCCAAGCAGGTCTACTGGCAGGCAAGTTTTACCGGATTTATAATCCTGATGCAGCCACACCTATTGAAGATCCTCAGATCAGAGAACGTTATGAAAAAAAACGGGAAGAAGATATGGAGGAAATCAATACGCGCATGCAACAAATCGAAGTCGAACGATCTTATCGTATTGCTGGCATGCTGGAGCAAACTGCAGAAACCATTGAAAACCAGGTTATCCATAAGCTTACCAACATGCTTCAACGCTGGAAAAAACAAGTTATTCTGTTTGATGGCATACTCTTCGGTCTATTGCTGATCATGAGCGTATTGGCTTTAACATTTACAGACAGTTGGAGTTTGGTAAAAACATTCATTGAAGAGATTGCGGCAGCAGAGACCACTTCGCTTGTCATACTCGCACTGCTAGCGGGCGCTATCGGTTATATTCATTTTACTGTCCGTAGCAAGGTGGCGCAGAGCATCCTTAATAAACTACCTGCAGAATTTGGCCATGATCACAATGCTTGCAAACAATATACGCAGGCATTTATCAAGAGCACTTCAGCTTCTCGCCCGATGTTCCTGAAAAAACCCGCTGGATGGAATAGCACCAATCAACGGATCCTTGCTCAAGTCAAGAATGAGGCTAATGATTACATCCAGTCGTTGAATGATCAATTTACTAATCCTTCAGGCCGCAATCCTGAAGTAGAAGAAGAACAACCGGTAGCCGAAACAGCTCCAGAAGTAGAAACAAAACCTGAGCAAGCCTGATGAATGAAAGCAAAACTCAACAATTGGTCATTATTAAACCGATTGAGCTTTTAATATATGATTGACTATTAATCGCTATTGGCAGACTACCCTGGCAACAGGGTAGTCTAACGCACTGATCAGAGAATCTTATTTTTTGTCAACTCACAATAAAGACGATTGGCCTGAGCATATTTTCCAGGCGTTAGTTGCTCTACTTGCCGCCTCGATCGTATTTGTTTGTTTTTGTTTCAATAATTTCCGCATCCTCGATATCGACTGAACGCTCCTCTTCATCAAATTTAGCAGCTGCTGTTTTTTGTAGCTGGCGGCGTAGCCACCATAATCTTACGCCTACACCTACTACCGCTATCACAAATAAGGCAAGAAAAATCGAAAAAAAGAATGCCCCTAGAACCAGCATGATGATACATGCGGGAATCAGCGCCAAGTAAAATAGCCAGCGTTGAAAAGGGGAGCCCGGCATGGGCTCGTTGGGAGGGATCCCTGTCTGTTTATAATCGATTATTCTGCTGATGATTATTTTTCTGTGATCATCGTTCATTGCGTCAACTCCTCTATTTCTGCCACCGTTTTAGGTGCAGCAACCGTCAGCACCTCGTGACCGGTTGGGGTCACTGCAACATCATCCTCAATACGCACACCAATATTCCAGAAATGCTTGGGAACGTCATCAGCCGGCCGTATATAACACCCCGGCTCTACCGTCAGCGTCATTCCAGGCAGCAAATTACGCCACTTCCCATCCTGCTTGTACTCCCCTGCATCATGCACATCCAGACCTAGCCAGTGCCCGGTCCTGTGCATGTAAAAACGCTTGTAGGTTTCCGATTGAATCACGGCGTCAACACTCCCCTGACAAAGACCCAGGTCGATAAAGCCCTGAGCAAGTATTTGCAAAGCCGCTTGATGAGGCATATCCCAGCTATTCCCCGGTTGGACTGCTGTAATCGCGGCCATTTGTGCAGTAAGGACAAGCTGATAAACATCTTTCTGGGCCGAGGTAAATTTTCTATCGACAGGAAAGGTCCGTGTGATATCCGCTGCATAACCATCAAATTCACAACCAGCATCAATCAGCAGTATATGACCTGAATGGAGTTGCGCATTATTTTCGATGTAATGCAGCACGCAAGCGTTAGCACCTCCCGCCACGATAGGCGTATAGGCGGGTGCCTGCGCACCTTGCCGCCGAAACTCATGTAATATCTCGGCTTCTATTTCATACTCATACATGCCCGGGTTAGTCTTGCGCATGGCTCGACAATGCGCGCTCGCAGAAATCTTTGCCGCATGACGCATGAGCGCAAGCTCTTGCTCATCTTTGAACAAACGCATCTCATCCAGAATATGCCGAACATCACATATCTCGTTAGGTGCTGACACCCCACTACGTACCTGCGCGCGTACGTGATTGATCCAGCCTATGAGGCGCGCATCCCAAGCGGCATCCTCACCTACCATGGCATAGACAACTGGCTGATTTTCGAGGAGCTTAGGTATCCACTCATCCAATTTAGCAATAGGATAAGCCGCATCAAAGCCAAATGCTTCACGTGCCACGTCAGGTCCATAACGGAAACCATCCCAGATTTCACGCTCTTTATCTTTTTCCCGACAAAACAGAATTTGCTCAGAATTTCCCGCGCCATTCTCACCAATAATGACCAATACAGCCTCAGGTTCATGAAAACCAGTCAGATAATAAAAATAACTATCAAAGCGGTAAGGATAGAAAGCGTCTCGATTTCTGAGCCGCACAGGAGAAGTTGCAATGATGGCAACGCCTTTGCGCATCTGCGATAATAAGCGCGATCGCCGATCGCTGTATGTCTTGATTTGATTCATAGCCATTTGATTTTTACAGGAAACAGCAGGGAAAGCAACGCAAAATAGTCACCTTTATGAAGATTAATGCGCTTGTTCCCAATTATCGCCCATACCCACTTCGACTCGGAGGGGCACATTAAGTTTGCCGATATTTTCCATCAAACCCGGCAAGGTAATTTTTACAGCGTCGACTTCTTCATCCGGCACTTCCAGCACTAATTCATCGTGAACTTGCATAATGAGCTTGCTACGCAAGGCTTCCTTTGCCAGCCATTCATGCACGGCAATCATCGCAAGCTTAATGATATCTGCCGCAGTCCCTTGCATGGGTGCATTGATAGCAGCTCGCTCAGCTCCCTGCCTGCGATTGTGATTGGAACTGTTGATTTCGGGCAACCATAACCGGCGCCCGAATACGGTCTCGACATAGCCTTTTTCCCTGGCCTGCACCCGCGTTCGTTGCATGTAATCAGCCACTCCCGGATAACGCGCGAAATAACGATCGATATAAACACGCGCCGCACCCCGCTCAATGCCTAATTGCGTTGCCAGACCAAAATCTGACATCCCATAGATCAACCCGAAATTGATTACTTTGGCATACCGGCGTTGTTCCTGGTCCACTTGCTCTACCGGGATACCGAATACCTCGGCCGCAGTCGCACGGTGAATATCCTCACCCGCGGCAAATGCTTTGAGTAATCCTTCATCCTGAGAAATATGCGCCATGATACGCAACTCAATTTGTGAATAATCGGCCGAGATGATGCGGCACCCCGGCGGTGCGATGAATGCCTCACGGATACGACGGCCTTCCTGCCGGCGTACCGGAATATTTTGTAAATTTGGATCATTACTCGCTAATCGACCGGTGACAGCAACAGCCTGTGCATAATTGGTGTGCACGCGCCGGGTATAACTATCCACCATCTGCGGTAACTTATCGGTATAAGTGGATTTGAGTTTAGCCAAGCCGCGATATTCAAGCAAAATTTTAGGTAACGGATAATCCAACGCTAACTGCTGCAAAACATCCTCGTCAGTCGAAGGTGAACCTTTGGGTGTTTTCTTGATAACCGGCAGTTTTAGTTGATTGAATAAAATTTCCTGGATTTGCTTAGGCGAATTCAAATTGAACACTTGTCCTGCAGCCGAGCAAGCCTGCTGCTCCAGTGCGAGTAATTGCGTTTCTAATTCTCGACTTTGGGCATGCAAAAGCGCCACATCCAGAAGCACCCCATTACGTTCGATCTGAAACAACACCGTTAGCAAAGGCATCTCGAGATGACGATAGATATAGTCGAGTTGTGCATGATTTTCAATTTGAGGATACAGGCATTGATGTAATTGCAATGTAATATCAGCATCTTCTGCCGCGTAGCGGGTAGCCTGCTCAATCATCACCTGATCAAAACCAATGCGGCCAGCACCCTTACCTGTGACTTCATCATAGGTGATCGTTTTTATCCCCAAATGGCGCAATGCCAGACTATCCATATTATGTGATTGATGGGATTCCAGCACATAGGACTGCAATAGGGTGTCATGCACGATACCATTCAAGCTAATGCCATAATTGGCAAAGACATGCTTATCGTATTTCAGGTTCTGCCCGACTTTCAGTTTGCTCGCATCCTCCAGCCAGGATTTCATCTTGTTCAAGGCAAACTGGATATCCAATTGCTGGGGAGCACCAGGAAAACAATGGGCGAGCGGCAAATAAGCTGCTTCATGGGGCTCTATGCTTAATGAGATGCCTACCAATTGTGCTTGCATCGGATTCAGACTGGTCGTTTCCGTATCGAGTGATACCAGTGACGCCGCATTGCAACGCGCCAACCATTCGTTCAACTGCGCTTCCGTAAGAATAGTTTCATAAGTCAGCGATATTTCATCGTTAGACAAGCGTACCGCATCATCTTGAGGATGCAACGCCGCAGGCAATGCATCTGAATCGGTAACAACCGGCACCAAGTTTTGCTGCAGCTCTCGCAACCAGGTTTTAAACTCCAGGCGTTCCAGGAGTGCTGCCAACTTTTGCGTATCTTGCGGTTTAGCAACTAAATCATGCAAATCGATCGGCAGGGCTACATCACATTTAATCGCCAGTAAGGTACGTGAAATCTGTAGCCAGGGTATGGCTTTACGCAGATTCTCCCCCACCACGCCACCTATTTCATTGGCATGCGCAATAATATTATCCAGGCTGCCATATTGCAGCAACCACTTTACAGCCGTTTTAGGGCCAACCTTTTCAACCCCGGGAATATTGTCCGTGCTATCGCCCACCAATGCCAGATAATCGCGTATTTGCGCTGGCGTGACGCCAAATTTTTTCTGCACACCCGCTTCATCCAAAAGCTCATTGCTCATGGTGTTAATGAGTTTTATTCGGGAGTCGACCAACTGGGCGATATCTTTATCGCCGGTCGATATTACGCACTGCATGCCCGATTGAGTTGCCTGCTTAGCAAGCGTGCCAATCACATCATCCGCTTCAACACCATCTATCATCAGCAGAGGCCAACCCATCGCTTCGATACATTCATGCAAGGATGCAATCTGTCCGGATAAATCGGCAGGCATGGGAGGACGATGTGCTTTATATTGCGGATAAATCTCATCACGAAAAGTTTTGCCTTTTGCATCAAACACGCACGCGCTATAATCGGCAGGATAGTCCTTGTGCAAGCGGCGTAGCATGCTAAGCACACCGTAAATCGCGCCTGTCGGTTCATTATGGCGGTTGCGCAAATCAGGAAGCGCATGAAACGCGCGATATAAATAGGATGAACCATCAACTAACAAAAGTGTTTTCATCTAGTAAAGGACCTCTATGAGCTTGCAAGAAAAACTGGGCGGCATCATCTCTCTTGATAAGCCCTGGTCAATCAGGGAGTCTTGGCGTGTATTTGGCATCATGTCAGAGTTTGTCGAAGGCACAGAGCGCCTGGAATATATTCAGCCAGCGGTCAGTATATTCGGGAGTGCGCGTACTGAGCCGGACCACCCTTATTATAAATTAACTGAAGCCATTGCACGGCAATTGTCGGACGCTGGTTTCTCAGTTATTTCCGGGGGAGGTCCGGGCATTATGGAAGCGGCCAACAAAGGCGCCTATTTTGGCAAATCGCCAAGTGTCGGATTGAATATACAGCTTCCTCACGAACAACATCGCAATATTTATCAGGATATCAGTCAATCATTCCGCCATTTTTTCGCCCGTAAATACATGTTTGTCAAATTCGCGACAGCCTATGTCGTTATGCCCGGTGGATTCGGCACCCTGGATGAATTAATGGAAGCACTGACATTAGTACAAACCGGCAAGACAAGGAAAATGCCTATTATTTTAGTATGTTCCGATTTTTGGGGAGGCTTGATTGATTGGTTTCAGCAAGTGCTTATCAAGGAAGGCTACATCCTACCGGAAGATATGCATCTGATCCAAATCATCGACGAGCCATCCCAGATCGTTAATGCAATCTTCCAATATTATGAAACATCAGGATTTGAGCCCACGCCTGCCGAAAGAGAAATTCAACTCAATTTATAACAATCCACCTTATTTCAGATAAAATGAACACCCCGAGCCGCCAGGAATCCGCATGCACCCCGTAAAGACTCTCCTATTTTTATGTGCTATTGGGTTTACGCTAACCGCATTTGCACAATCCAATCAGCAGCCCAATGACTTGCAACCCCTGCCTGAGCTGCCTGATTTAACGCACGAAGAGCCTGAACTGCCTGATTTGGGCATTGATCCCTCACTGGAACCACAAGTAACGATTATCAAAGGCAAAGAGGAAACGATCGAAGAATATCGTGTCGGCGGCCAACTTTATATGATCAAAGTGATCCCTCGCATTGGCAAACCATTTTATCTTCTTAATAAACGCAGCCCCGTAGGGGAGCCTCATCGAGGTGATCTTGAAGGCTATGGTGTCAACGTGCCGATGTGGGAAATTTACAGATTCTAATAGCCTTGGAGAGCACACAAGACAATCATAGCTACGTCAGTCTCAATCCTAACTTTTGATGTTTTTTCTATTTGTTTACTCATGTCAGTATTTACCCCGGTTACCCAGGAACAACTCTCTGTCTGGCTCCAGAATTATGCACTTGGCACACTGATCGATCTCCAGGGGATCTCATCAGGTATCGAGAATACCAATTATCTCGTGACGACAACGCTTGGCAAATACATTCTGACGCTATTTGAAAAGCTAACCGCATCAGAGCTTCCCTTTTATCTCAATCTTATGGCTCACCTATCGAATCACGGTATCCCCTGCCCTCACCCTATAACAACACGAAACCAGAGACTGCTCGGCGAGTTGAATAGCAAACCCGCCAGCATTGTTTCTTTCTTACCAGGAAAATCACTGACACACCCAACCCTTGAGCAATGTGCTGAAATCGGAGGAATGTTAGCAAGAATGCACCTGGCTGGCTTATCTTACTCAACAAAAATGGACAATCCACGCGGTTTCAATTGGTGGATCACAGCATCGAAAGCGATCATGCCATTTTTAACTGCTGAGGAACAAACCCTATTGAAGGAAGAGTTGCAATTTCAATCATCGCATCAAGCAGCAAGCCTTCCTCAGGGAGTGATTCATGCAGATCTGTTTCGCGATAATGTATTATTTATGGATACAAAGATTGGTGGCATCATCGATTTCTATTTTGCATGTAACGACGCTTTACTCTATGATCTTGCCATCACAGTCAATGATTGGTGTATCACTGAAAACATGACTTTAGATGAGGAACGTGTACACTCGCTGCTAGCTGCCTATCACCGTATCCGCTTCCTCACTAATGATGAACAGAATGCATGGTCTCGAATGCTACGCGCCGGTGCCTTACGTTTCTGGATATCGCGTTTGTATGACTATCACCTGCCGCGCGAGGGAGAGCTTACTCACAAGAAAGATCCAACACATTTCAAAGAAATCCTGAAATATCATTTAGTCAATCATTCCAGATTGATGCAAATATGAGAGACTGTAAAAAAAATCGTAGCGAGCACCCCAAACGCAAGACAGACGGAGCGCAGAAACGAGACATATCATGCAGAGATAGGACAGGAACGAGCACTACCCAACGCAGCGATGGGAGTGCTCTCTACGATTTTTTCACAGCCTCCCGGATAACCGATTACAAAATTTATTGGAGAAAACAAATTAATGGAAGCTCGACAAGTTCGTGGTAGACAAGGATTACAATGGATACTGAGTGGCTTTTATTTGTTCCGCCTGGCTCCTCTAATATGGATATTGCTGTGCTTTACACTGTTGTTAATCGCAGTAACGCTAGAGTTTCTACCCCTACTGGGAAAATTTATTTTTACACTTATCTCGCCTGTCTTTATGGCGGGAATCATGGTAGGTTGCAGAAGCCTGGAACGTGGTGACCAACTGGAACTCGCCCATCTATTCGTTGGCTTTAAAAAGAATACTACCCAGCTTATTACCATCGGTGGTTTTTATTTGATAGGACAAGTACTGATCATCGGTGTGTTCATGATGATAGGCGGCAGCGCCCTGGTTGACATGCTCCTTTATGGCAAACGATACTATGAGAATGAACTGATGGAAGTCATGGATAATGCGCTGTCGGCATCGCTCGCCGGATTATTGTTAACGATCCCTCTCATGATGGCGATGTGGTTTGCTCCATTGCTGGTGATGTTCGAGAACATGCCTGCCACGATTGCGCTACGACAAAGCTTTTTTGCTTGTCTGAAAAACATTATTCCCTTTCAGATTTATGCCATCCTACTCATTCTGCTCCTCATGCTCGCCATCATGCCTTATGGATTGGGACTCATCATATGGATTCCTACGGTATTTGCTTCAATCTACGTCAGCTATCAAGATATCTTTCAGCCTGAACCCACGCCCACAGACAAAGAGGTGATAGAGGAAAAAGAACAAAAAGACGAAGAAGAATATAAGAATACTACCGAAAGCGATCAGCAACCCCGGCAGTAAAGCTTCATGACAAGGGTGTCAGTTTAGCGTATTCCAGCAGGAGCCATTTGGTTCCTGCCCGGTTGAATTGGACTTGAACCCGCATATCGGGACCTCGGCCCTCATAATTAATGATGACACCCGCTCCAAATTTCTCATGGGAAACATTCTGGCCAATGCGCCAGATAGAGAGTTCTTCTTTGGAAGCTGCAGGCATGCTACCCGACACCCCCTCCCCAACAGCAGATTGCCGCGATGATTGCCTGCCCAGCGTAACTCCTGAATAATTACCGGCGTATTGGTACGCCCCGCTGCTTCCTTTTTCTAACGGTTGCAACCATTTCAGCAAATGCTCAGGAATCTCTTTGATAAATCGTGAAGGAACATTGTAATGCGTCTGACCATGCAGCATTCGGCTTTGCGAAAAGCTTAAGTATAATCGCCGCCGCGCACGCGTCGTGGCCACATACATCAAACGCCGCTCTTCTTCCAAGCCATTCGCTTCATTACGGCTATTTTCATGGGGAAAGAGCCCTTCTTCCAATCCACTCAGAAACACGGTGTGAAATTCCAGCCCTTTGGCTGCGTGCACGGTCATGAGTTGTAACGCATCCTGATGATGATCAGCCTGATGCTCCCCGCCTTCAAGTGAAGCATGGGAAAGAAATGCCAGCAGACTATCATCTTCTGCTTCATGAACGAAACTTGTTGCCGCATTAATCAGTTCATTCAGATTTTCCAATCGTTCCGCTCCCTCCCGCTCTGATCCATAATGGCTCATCAACCCACTATGCACCAGCATGTACTGAATCGTCTCGGGAAGAGGCAAACTAGCACAAGCGCGTTGCATTGCCATGATCAGTGATACGAAGCTCGGCAGCCCTTTTTTTACTTTGCCCTCATCAACGTTAGCCGCTTGCTCGCCCCCACATTTCTTAAGTGCGGCCCTCCACAAGCTCATTTCGTGAAGTTTTGCCTCGTCCTGCAATTGCTCCAGACTGCGCGCACCAATCCCCCGAGGTGGAAAATTAATCACGCGCAACAATGCCTGATCGTCATCAGGATGTGCAATCATGCGCAAATAGGCAAGCGCATGCTTGACCTCCTGGCGTTCAAAAAAGCGCATACCCCCATAGACTCGATAAGACAAGGCAGCATTAAACAGGCTATGCTCCAGTACGCGTGACTGAGCATTGGATCGATAGAGTAAGGCGATATCGGCAAGCG
>CAYNXU010000023.1:0-13706 GCA_964401225.1 uncultured Nitrosomonas sp. | reverse complement strand
CCGCCATTTGCCGTATCGCCAGAGGAGGTCGAAACCCTCTACCAAGCGCACGCCGAGATACGATTACTGGCGAGGCCGGATGTACTCGAACAAAATCCACGTTTTCGGGAACGGGGATTGAGTCAAATCTATGAAAGTATTTTTTTGTTGACGCTTCGTTAAAAATACCAAAAATTGACCTTTAGGAGGCTGTCCGAGAATAGCGATCGTAGCGAGGGTGAAGCTGGCAGAGCTGGATTTTTCGATCATTTGAGGCGAATAGTTGTTCTATTTAACGAAAAGGATCGGAAAATCCGGCCTGACAGGTTCGTCCGCAGTAGATCAGTCTATTCTCGGACAGCCTCCTAGCCCTTGTCCACAATTTCTGGGGATAAGCTTGTGGATAACATGTACATACCCGCGCTAAGATAGTTATTTGTAATACTATTTTTCAGATTGATTAAATTTAAATCAAATAATTTTATTTATTATAATCAATGGTTTGAAATTTTCATTTGTGATGATATGCACTTAACTGGTAATTATCGCTCTAAAGATTAACAGGTGTGGATTATTCCATAATGTCAAGGATTCTTTTTACATTCGCGATCATATTCATGGCAATGCATGTTGCCATGGCTTTTGCGCAGGAAAAATATCCCATCAAGCTCAGGTTTGAAAATATAACCCGCCAGCAAGTCAGCGTGCTGCTCAACACACCAGGAATACCGGCCATCATTGCGTCAAGCTGGCATGCGGCCCATGAAAAATTCTATGCAAAACCGCCTGAAGGAAAAATCGCAAAGTATGACCTCAACCAGGATGGCACAGAAGAAATGATTCTCTATTTATCCGGCGCAGGCATGTGCGGTCGCGGCGGCTGTCATCTCATCTTTTTTCAATTCGACCCGGAAAATGAGCGGTTCACGTATAAAACGGCACGTAGCGGCTCTGCCGATATCTTGATACTCGATACGCTCAGCAGCAATCGCTACCATAACATCGCCATCAGACCCATGAATAGCATGACTTCATCAATGGCTAAGGACTATGTTCTCTATCGCTGGGAAAAGGACGATCTAAAACAAACGGACGCAATCATCCGCTGCCAACACGGGAAAGAATAGGGTGACTAAAACATATCAGGATTATTTCGATTTACTCGGCTTCAAAGAATCCTCCAGCATTCCTGGCGGTGTTCAGAACTACGACACACAAAATAGATTCGGCTACATTGGGAAGTACCAATTTGGCGAGGCTGCGCTATTTGATTTGGGATACTATGGTCTCGACAACAGTGACCGCAATTTATTCAGAAATGACTGGGTGGGTAACTGGTCAGGAAAGAACGGTATCACGAGCAAGCAGGATTATCTGCAGAATGGCGCAGTCCAAGAAATCATTGTGCGTGACTGGCATGACCTGTTGTGGGGAAGAATAAAATTTCTGGGGCTCGATAAATATGACGGGCAAGTGCTGAATGGCAACCTGATCACTATCTCTGGCATGTTAGCCGCTTCACATTTGATAGGCGCCGGTAGCCAATCATCGGATGTGGCAGGCTTAAAAGGCTATCTGCTGTCAGGTGCGGTATTCAGTCCGGCTGATGGTAATGGAACCACCGCCAATGAATATATGAATTTGTTTCAAGGCTTCCAGGCACCCTTCACAGTAGACCATAGTCAATCCCATATCATTGAAGGGGGCGCGGGCAAAGACATGCTGACGGGCTTTGGCGGCGATGACATCTTAATCGGCAAGGGAGATATCGATACCGCGAGGTATCTCAGCAGCGCCGCTGAATACAACCTTGAAAAACGCCCTAATGGAACATGGCTGGTCCAGCACAAAAACAACGGACCAGAGGGTTCAGACACCCTCATCGAGATTGAGCGCATCCAATTTTCCGACACTTCACTTGCTCTCGATCTTGATGGCAATGCGGGCATCACCGCGATGATACTCGGTGCCGTATTCGGCCCAGAATCCCTATCAAACAAAGCGTACGCCGGTATCGGATTAAATTTGCTAGATCACGGTATGCACTTTGAGGCATTGATGCAACTGGCGATCGATACTGCGCTTGGAGCTGACGCTACCAACCATGTGGCGGTTGTCAATCTACTCTACGAAAACGTCGTGGGTTCACCCGCGTCGGCTGCTGATGCAGCCTACTATGTCGGATTATTGGATAACGGCACTCATACTGTCGCTTCCATTGGTGTCATGGCGGCAGAAACTACACTTAACCAGGAAAATATTAATCTCGTCGGCCTGTCTCAGACAGGCCTGGAATTTTTGCCTGTTTATGCTTAAGTCAATGAACAGAGGTTTGCAATATTATCGCCTTCAGCGAAGAAGATCAGTTTTTCTTTGTGCAAAACGAAAAAAATTCACCCGTCGCATCGGATGTCACGCGGCTATGGAAAACACGTGATGCTCCCCCGCGCTGGGTCAGTGATCTCATTTACCTTTGACCTCAAGCACTATTTGCAGAAATAAGCCTTTCCGCTATAGGTTATTTTTTTATCGGTGCCGGGTATTTCAAAGCGCCCCGCATTACGGGCATCTATATTTCCCACATGCACGGTGTTACCGCCAAGCTTGGCGGTTTCATTTCTTAATTTATCTCTGGCGGATATCAACCGGTCCATGTAAGTAGCATCATTTTCGCTGTCCAACGAAGATCCTGTCACCTCGCCCAGAAACTGGCATCTCGCCAAATCTTGCTCACCGAGCAGCATCATGACTGACTTTGGCTCAGTCGGCGGAGAGGTCTGCGCATGGCTTGTTAACACAAAGCCCAACATTAGCATGCAAATGGATCTTTCTAGTAAAACCTTAATCATGCACGATGAGTGTACCGAATACCGGGCCTTATGAGGGCGTATACAAGATACGCCCCTACGTTTGATATAACTAGGAACCATGATAATTTGGTGAACAGGGGGTTGAAAAACTATTTAACCCGGCTACGGTACTCCATGGTGCGGGTGTCGATTTCGATCTTGTCACCGATTTCGCAGAATAGCGGCACTGACAGCTCGAAACCGGTAACAATCTTGGCAGGCTTCATTACCTTACCAGAAGTATCGCCTTTGACGGCAGGTTCGGTGTAGGTAATCTCGCGCACTACCGAATTAGGCAGCTCGATCGAGATCGCCTTGCCGTTATAAAACACCACTTCGCAGGCCATACCATCTTCCAGGAAATTGAGCGCATCGCTCATGGTTTCCGCTTCGACTTCATACTGGTTGTACTCGTCGTCCATAAACACATACATGGGATCAGCAAAGTAGGAATAATTGACTTCCTTCTTATCCAATACGACCACATCGAACTTGTCATCCGCTTTGTATACCGCTTCGCTAGGCGATTCGGTGAGCAGATTTTTGAATTTCATTTTAACTACGGAAGCATTGCGCCCGGACTTGCTAAATTCGGATTTCAGTACGACCATGGGGTCGTTACCAACCATAAACACATTACCTATTCTAAGTTCTTGAGCTGTTTTCATCTACTAATCTGGGAAGGGTAAAAAGGGTCATATTATACTTGGCCGCATCTAAAAATTCCAATTTTCATCGTTACACGAGCATCGCTCCCAGAATAATTACCTCTTATATATCAATCATATGCCGTATCACTATTTTTTCCTTGGCTTGATCTAGCGTAAAGCGTTAAGTTTCTAGGCACGTTCTAGATTTTTGCAAAAATGGACTAAATTAGACGCAAGATCAGGTGCCTGGGCAAGCTGTCCGGCCCAGGCGGCAGCATGGGCTTGCAGCACCTTGCGATGCCGCCAGAAATTGTCCCAATCCAAGTGTCCACTGCTGTTCCAGCCCTGGTGAAAAGCACGCAAAGCCGCAGCGGCATCCTCCGCCAACCCTTGGCAATAGCGATCGAGGAAAGCCTCGAGCTTGGTTAGATGCACGTTGTCTTGTTGTGGGTAGATTTGCCAGACCAGTGGCCGCGCCGCCCACTGCGCGCGCACAAAGGAATCCTCGCCGCGGACAAAATTGCAGTCACACACCCACAAGAGGCGATCGTAGTCTTCCTGTGGCATGAAAGGGATGACGTGCAAAGTCAGGCTGCCAAGTTGCACGCGATCGCCCGGCGCCAGGTTTGGTTTGCCAGCCCAACTCGCTACCGGCGCCAATGCCTTGCCTACTGGTAACAGGCAGCGCAGCGGCGTACTGGATGACACCCAGGCATCCAATAAGTTGGCCACAGGTGCACTGTCATAGCAAAACAGCGAAACCGTGGTTTCATTGGAAGCAGGGCAAGGTAGGCCAAGCTGATTCCACTGCTCAGCGGGATGATGTTGCAATGCATCGCGTTGCGTCAGCAAGCCAACCTCCCGCAGCAATCCGCCCGTAGCCGCAGTAAACCCGGGGAAAAAGAAATACTTGGTCAGCGGCAGGCGCGGATGCGGCGAGATGAGGCCATGACAGCCTTCCACCCAGTGCTCCGCTGATAAATATTCCAGATTGATCCAGACACGCCTTGCTCTCTGACCTTCTGCAAGAGAGTGTCCGCCCTGGATTTGATCCGGCGGGCAAAACGGGGAAAGCGCCATTGCCGCCACATAACGCTCAGGCAGCTCGCAGCCAAATGCTTCAATCACCACTTCAGCCGGGACCAATTCAGGAAATGGTTCAACCCAGCGCCTGACCTCGACCCCTTGATAGTTTTGTACTTCCAGACCAGCATCGATCGCCGGACAAATGCGTTGCAGACTAACGATATCATCCACAACCAAGCGCACTGCTATGCCATACTCTGCAGCCAATTGCCGAGACAGCCGCCAGCATACGCCAATGTCACCATAGTTATCTATGACGCGGCAAAAAATATCCCAGTGCATCATCAATCCAGTAAATGACAGGATACCTGCAGCACCTCACACTCCGCAATCTCACCCGGCACTACCGGGGTGACGCTGTCACTCTTATCATCATTCATCCGTCTGTACCAATAACAGAATGCCATCAATATTTTCTGCATTGTTAACACCTCAAGCTTGATCCAATATCACAGGCTTTCCGACTCATCCCCACGAAGCTTGCTAAGCGAAACCTTGCTGAAATCGTATTCTTTATCCAGGGATACAGCCTTTTTTCCAATAATCCTACCGCTTATGCCTCAAGGGTAGTTTAACGCGCTCCCAGTACGACATCTGATAAAATTGAACGTCTACTTCTACCAATTGATTGAATTCAATGACGCCTCATACGAAAGCGCACTAAGTGATCAAATCTAAACCAGCAACCATCACTACACTTGCAAAATTGGCAAAACCAAGAAAACCTGAATGCCTACGTTGAACTGGATCGGCAAAGAAGCCGTTGTCAAACACCACAAGGAAGTGCCGCTCCGGCTGCTGGAACCAGTGCTTGATCTTTCGTGTGGCCCCGCTGATACCGGCAACCTGATCGTGCAAGGCGACAACCTGCACGCGCTCAAGGCACTGCTGCCCCGTTACGCCGGGCAGGTAAGATGCATCTACATCGACCCGCCCTACAACACCGGCAACGAGGGCTGGGTCTACAACGACAACGTCAACAGCCCGGAGATTCGCAAGTGGCTGGGCGAGGTGGTCGGCAAGGACGGTGAAACGCTGGATCGGCATGATCGCTGGTTGTGCATGATGTACCCACGCCTAGTGCTGTTGAAGCAGTTTCTGCGTGAGGATGGAGTGATACTTATTTCAATTGATGATTATGAAATACATCACCCCCGTTTTTTGATGGATGAAATTTTTGGTGCCAGTTGCTACAAGAATACGATTGCAGTGCGACAAGGTGTAAAGAACGTCCAAGCACAATTTGACGATGTCAGTGCTCTGGCGCTAGGTCATGAATATATTCTAGTTTATTCGAGAACATCGAGAACACGATTGCCAAAGCTTGCACTTGCACATAAAGAAACTCAACCGGGCAAGTGGGATACCTTTTGGCGCGGTACCGATAGACCGACAATGAGGTATGAGCTATTTGAAAAAATACCCGAAACAGGACAGTGGCGATGGGAAGAAAACAGAACAAAAGAAGCCGTTAAAAATTATCAAGATTATCTTGATAATCATGCTCAAAACATATCCCTAGATGATTGGTATATAGATAACCTTACAGCCAATAATAAGAAACTTAATTTTGTCAGGAAAAATGAGGAAGGCAGCATCCAATACTATGTGCCGCCAAGTGGTGGTAAATTATTGAGTGACAATTGGATGGATATTCTACTCAGTGGTAACGAAACGAATTTTGATACGGAGAAAAGCACTTCACTCATTCAACGGGTTGTTGGTTGGGTAACTTCAGAAACGGATATCATCCTTGACAGTTTTGCTGGTTCCGGTACAACCGGCCACGCGATCCTGAAGCAAAACGCCGAGGACGGTGGCAACCGCCGCTTTATCCTTGTAGAGATGGACGACAACATCGCGCAGAATGTCACCGCCGAGCGGGTCAAGCGCGTAGCCACTGGTTACACCAACGCCAAAGGCAATGTCATCGAAGGCCCCGGCGGCGGTTTCCAGTTCTGCCGCCTCTCCACTGAACCTCTATTCGATGCTGAAGGCCAGATCCGCAGCGACGTCAGCTTTGCCCAGCTCGCCGAGTTCGTCTGGTTTGCCGAGACCGGCACCGCTCGCCCTCACCCCAGCCCTCTCCCAAAGGAAGAGGGAGAAAAGCTGTCGCCGCTACTTGGTGTGCATGAAGGTCGCGCGATCTATTTGCTTTATAACGGCGTTCTCAAGGACAAATCGGTTGCCGGCGGCAACGTGCTCACCAGCCCGGTGTTCGACGTGCTGCCCAAGTTCGCCGGCCCCAAGGTGATTTACGCCGCCGCCAACCGCATGGGCAGCCGCGCCGCACGCGAGGGCATCACCTTCAAGCAGACCCCTTATGCACTGGATGTGTGAGTCAAGTAATTTTTGCGCTTTGCAAGGACAAGGATTTGCATGACTTATGGAAGGCGTTGCCACGCACTGCCTATACAGCGAGAAATGCAGTTATCATTAATGATGGAAATACTCCAGAAAAGACTGAAGAGGTAAATTATCTATGAATCCGAAGGAACTGATTGACTCGGCCTTGAAACTTTCGCCCACAGAACGTTTTGAGCTGATTGATGAGCTTTTGCACAGCCTCGACCGACCCGACCCCGAGTTGGATCGTATCTGGATCGAGGAAGCAGAGCACCGCCTGGCGGCTTACCGTTCCGGTCAAGTAAAAGGTATCCCAGCCCAGGATGTGATCGGGGATTTCTAATCTAATGCACTTTGAGTTTTCACCTGAGGCAAAAGCCGAATTCGAGGATGGAGAACGCTACTATGAGCGACAGGTTGCAGGACTGGGCGCACAGTTTCGTGCAGACGTTCGGGAGGCTTTGATACGCTTGCGCAGCTGGCCGCTCGCCACGCCCGTCGAACAGGGAAGTATCCGGCGCCTCATTCTGAGCCGTTTCCCCTATAAGCTGCTCTATTCCGTCGAAGCGGACCATATATACATCATTGCGGTGGCGCATTTGCACCGCGCACCGGATTACTGAATCAACCGCGGCAAATGATAAGCACCTTTTCCCCGAAAACATATCAGTCGCAAGTGCTCGACAGCGTCGAGGCCTATTTCAAGGCCTGCCACGAGCTGCCTTCGCCTTCAATTGCTTTCACCGCCACCACGGAGCGCCTGTGGGGGCGCGGCAACCCGTACAACCCGCTGTCGGGCTTTCCCGCCGACATGCCGTATTTCTGCCTGCGCGTACCCACCGGCGGTGGCAAGACTTGGCTGGCGGCGAAGAGCGTGGCGCTGGTCAACACGCACCTGCTGCGCTGCGAGCACAGCGTGATTCTGTGGCTGGTGCCGAGCAAGCCGATCCGCGAGCAGACGCTGCGCGAGGCCGGGTCGATCACGGTGATGGATCTGGATGAGGCCAAGAGCGTCACCCGCGCCACACTGGACACCTCGACCACCCTCATCGTCGCGACCCGGCAGGCGTTTCAGGTGGAGGACGAGGAATCTCGCAAGGTGTACCAGAGCAGCGGCGCGCTGATGCATCATTTCGACAACCTGTCTCCAACCCAACGCGATGCGTTGTTGAGCGAGGGCGAAGGCGCCGAGCGCACCACGCCCTGTTCACTGGCCAACGTGCTGCGCCTGCGTCGCCCGTTTATAGTGGTGGATGAGGCGCACAACAGCCGCACCGAACTGGCCTTCGACATGCTGGCGCGCTTCTGCCCCAGCGGCGTGATGGAGCTGACCGCCACCCCCGATCTGGAACGCACGCCGAGCAATGTGCTGCACAGCGTCTCCGCCGCCTAGTTGAAGGCGGAAGAAATGATTAAGCTGCCCGTCGTACTCGAAACCGAGCCGAACTGGCAACAGTGCCTGGCCGATGCCATCGGGCGGCGCGATGCTTTACACAAGCTGGCGGATGAAGAGCGCCGTGCCGGCAGCCCCTACCTAAGGCCGCTGGTGTTGATTCAGTCGGAACCGCGCCGCGCCGGCGTGGACACACTGGACTTTGAGCGGGTGCGCAATGAGCTGATCACCAACCACGGCATACCGACCAACGAAATCGTCGTCGCCACCGGTGAAGAAAAGGGGCTGGAGCAGATCGATGCCGACTATAAACTCGGCATTGCCGACCCGGCCTGCCCGGTAAAGTTTGTCATCACCCAGAAGGCGCTGGCCGAGGGCTGGGACTGCCCCTTTGCTTACATCCTGGTGAGCATGGCCTCGCTGTCATCGGCCACGGCCGTGGAGCAGTTGCTCGGGCGCGTGTTGCGGCAACCCGGCGCCAGTCATCGGCAGGCCAAGGCGCTGAATCAATCCTATGCGTTCGTGGTGTCGCGCAATTTTGCCGAGACGGCAGGCGCGCTGCGTGACCGCCTGGTGGCAGGCGCCGGCTTCGAGCGGCGCGAAGTAACCGAGTTCGTCACTGCCGCCAAGGCCGAGCAAGCATGGCTGGATCTGCAGGGGCACGCAGGACGCATTGCGGTTCGGCCGGTAGCGATCACCCTGTCGGAGAAACCCGACCTCAGGAACGTACCCAGGCCGATACGCGACAAGGTGAGCTGGGACGGCAAGCTCAACACGCTAACCATCCATACACCGCTGACCGAGGACGAGGCTGACGTGCTCAAGACATCGGTTACCACCGTTACGGCTGCCGCCGCCATTGTCGAGGCCGCCCAGATCAGCCGCACCACAGCCATCGAATTTTTCCAGACACCGGCTGAACTGGGCGAACGTTTCCGCGTGCCACAGCTCGCCTTGCGAGTGCAGGGCGAGCTGCAATTGTTCGACGACACTGAGGTGCTGGAGTACCCGTGGAATTTGTCACCCTACGACGCCGCCCCGACCGGCGATGACCTGACTGCGCTGGGCGCTGGCCTGAAAGTATCGGAAGGCGGCGAGATCGATGTGGATGGTGAGAGTGGCAAGATCATTTCGCGCTTCCTGCCTGATCTGCAGCGTGATCTGGGTTTGGTCTATCAGCCCGAGAACTGGGATGAGGTGCGTCTAGCCACCTGGCTATGCCGGAATCTGCCGGAGCCCTCGCTCACTCACGCCAGCAAGCAGGCCTTTGTCGCTGCGTGGCTGACCGAACTCCTGCGCCGCAATGGCTTCACCCTGGCCCACGCCAATTTGCAGAAGTTTCTGATCCGCAACCTGCTGGAAGCGCGCACCCGGAACTTGCGCCGACAGGCAGTGGGCAAGGCGTACCAGCAGACATTGTTTGGTGACGACGCCGCATCGCGCGTCGCGGTAACGGACCAGTACGCCTTCGAGTTTCACGCCCAGGCTTACGCGCCCAGCCGCGATTACGACGGCCGTTTCGGGCGCTTCGATTTCCGCAAGCATTTCTACGGCCGCATTGGTGATTTCGACAGCAAGGAGGAGTTCGAGTGTGCCTGCTGGCTGGACATTCAGGCCCAACAGGAGCGAATCCAGTTCTGGGTGCGCAATCTCGTTCGGCGCGAAGGAAGTTCGTTCTTTCTACAGAAAGCCGACGGCCGTTTCTACCCGGACTTTCTATGCCAATTGCCCGGAGCGGATGATAATCCTGGACCGGTCCTCGCCATAGAGTACAAAGGCGCGGATCGCTGGAATACCGCCGAGGACGATCGTTTAATCGGCGGGCTATGGGCCAGCCTTTCCGGTGGCCGTTGTCGTTTCGTGATGGTCAAGGATAGACGTTGGGATTGGATAGAGGCGATATTGAACCTAGATCCCTCGATTGATTGTTAATTCTTGCGCTAACATTATGAATATTCTAGCCTTGCAACAATTTCCACCTTCACCTTTGGGGTGTCACCGCTCCGGTGCGGATTGCGCGATTTTATGGGCACATGACTGCGTTGCAACTCCTTGGAATAGAGTGACTATTCCGCGTCATTGCGCCTTGCCCTGCACCCCTAGAACCGCACACTCCACCCCGTCCAACCGAGGAATCTAGATTGAAATGACGATAACGACAAAAAAATCCAAGGAAGCCAAACACAAAAAAACAGCTCCTCGCTGGAGCGACGTCAAGGCCAAGCTAATAGATTTCGACCACGCTGGCTTGCTCGGTCTAGTGCAAGACTTATACGCGGCAAGCAAGGATAACCAGATATTCCTGCACGCTCGCTTCGGGCTCGGTGACGATGCGCTCCAGCCCTATAAGACTACCATTGAGCGCTGGTTGTACCCCAATGTGTACAAAAACCAAGAGATATCCGTTGCCAAAGCGAAGAAAGCCCTATCGGATTATAAGAAAGCCATTGGTCGGCCAGAGGGACTGGCCGAATTGATGGTTTTCTACTGCGAACAAGCGGCATATTTCAGTGATGCCTACGGCTATCAGGATGAAGGCTATTTCGTCGCATTGGTGCGAATGTACTCACTCGCTTTGGAAACTATCGCCAACTTACAGGAGGCACAACGCCAGCCTCTGTGGGAAAGGCTAAAAAATGTGCGCGGTATTAGTCACTCCTTCGGCTATGGTGTAGGCGACCACATGAACGACTCGCTCGACCAATTCGGGGTACATGACTGAACACGATACTTTAGCGGCATTGCAAGCAGAAAACGCCCGCCTCGTCACTCTACTGGAAGCGAATGGTATCGAGTGGCGTCTGCCACCCGATACCGCGCCACTTCATAAAGATCCAGCGACTGTCATCTCGTGTCTTTCCACCGATGCAAAAATTGCGCTATTCTGCCGTTTGTTCCGAGGTCGAACTGATGTCTATCCAGTGCGCTGGGAATCGGTTAAAGGCAAATCGGGTTACTCACCGGCCTGCGGTAATGAGTGGAAGCCCGGCATCTGCCACAAACCGAAGGTGAAATGTGGAGACTGTACCCACCGACTACTGTTACCAATTACTGATCAGGTCATCTACGATCATCTAGCAGGAAAGCATATCGTCGGTATCTATCCTTTGCTAAGTGATGACAGCTGTTACTTTCTCGCTGCCGACTTTGATGAAGCTGACTGGCGCGAGGATGCCCGCGCCTTCTTTCAGTCCTGCGAAGTGTTGAAGATTCCCGCCGCGCTGGAAATCTCCCGCTCTGGTAAGGGGGCGCATGTTTGGATTTTCTTTGCCGAGCCAGTTCCAGCTCGTTCGGCCCGGCAACTGGGTACCGCCCTGATCAGCCATACCTGCGCTCGCACTCGCCAATTATCCCTGTCAAGCTATGACCGTCTCTTCCCCAATCAGGATACTTTGCCGAAAGGAGGATTAGGCAATCTGATCGCACTCCCCTTGCAGAAACAGCCCCGCGAGCAAGGGTATAGTTTGTTTGTTGATACGAGTTTCGATGCTTTCCCGGATCAATGGAGGTTTCTTTCCTCGATCCGATTGCTGAACAGGATAGAACTCGAGGATGCTATCCTGCGGGCCGGCGGCAGCCGACACCCGCTGGATGTAGCTTTCTCCGGAAATGAAGATGACTGCAACCGTGGCAACGACCGATACCGCAATCCCTCAGAATAGCAGGGGCGCTGCCGGAATCACTGAGTCTAGTGCTGGCAAACCAGATCTTTATCGATAGAACCGATCTGCCTCAATCACTGGCCAATCGCTTGATCCGGCTTGCCGCATTCCAGAATCCGGAGTTCTACAAGGCTCAGGCCATGCGCCTGCCAGTATGGAATAAACCGCGTATCATCGGTTATGCCGAGAACTTTCCACAACACATAGGTCTTCCACGGGGTTGCCTTGATTCTGTGTTAACGCTACTGGAAGAAAACCATATCCACGCAGAACTTCGAGATGAGCGTTTATCAGGGAGTACGGTCGCCGTCAAATTCACCAGAACGCTTCGGAAAGACCAGAAGGCAGCAGTATGCGCCATGCTGCGGCACGAAGTCGGTGTTCTATGCGCCCCCACCGCCTTTGGCAAGACCGTCACTGCTGCCGCGCTGATTGCTCGACGCAAGGTGAGCACGTTGGTACTGGTCCACCGTACCGAACTACTGTACCAGTGGCAAGAACGTTTGACTAATTTTCTCGATATCCAGAAGGCATGACTGGGAGTCATTGGCGGTGGCAAGAAGAAACCTTCCGGAAAGGTGGATATTGCGGTCATGCAGTCCCTGTCCTATCGGGACGATCTGCCAGAGCTGCTTGATCACTATGGGCAGATCATCGTCGATGAGTGCCACCACCTCTCGGCTTTTTCTTTCGAAGCAATCCTCAGCAGGCCAAAGCTCGCTATGTAATCGGACTGACTGCAACGCCGGTGCGACGCGATGGACATCAACCGATCATTTTCATGCAATGCGGGCCGATTCGCCACAGTGCCGCTCGACCGGAAACGGCTCCAATGCAATTGGAAGTATGGCCGCAATACCTGTCTGCCCCAGAAATTCCACCGGACTCACCCATTCAAGCGGTGTTCCGCATCCTCGCCAGCGACACGAAGCGCAATCGCCGCATCGCAGATCATATATTGACCGCTTATCGGGAAGGCCGCAAAGTACTTGTGCTGACCGAACGTACCGAACATCTATCTTTATTACGCGAGTGTCTGGAGGGTATGGTTGAGAACTGCTTTGTTTTGCATGGACGCTTATCGAGGAAACGCCGAACCATGATTCTTTCCGAGCTCGAGACCCTGGATGATTCAGCGCCGCGAGTGCTGCTCGCCACCGGTCGCCTGATCGGTGAAGGCTTCGACCATCCGCCCCTAGACACCCTGGTGCTGGCCATGCCAATTTCATGGAAGGGCACCCTCCAGCAATATGCAGGCCGCTTGCATCGGGAGCATGCTGATAAGCAGGATGTACGCATCTACGATTACGTCGAGAATAATCAGCCACAGCTCGCCAGAATGTGGGATAAACGCCAACGCGGCTATCGCGCTATGGGGTATCAGATCAGGCAAACCGACACCTCTTATTTAGACAAATAATCCTCAATGCCGCCTCTTCTGCCATCTCCAAAAAAGATAATTGTTATGAATAGATTTGCAGGCAAGCCGATTCGCGTGGAACTCCCGAACATCCACAGCATGCAATGCTTTATGATAATCTGGCTATCCATAGCATAGAAAGTACGGATTTAAACTTTGTCTAAGCGAACTAAACTATTGAGAGCTCAACACAGTACAAATATTAACGTACTCACACTAATATACGAAGCTTTCTCCACTTTTCCTCAATAAAAGTCATCTTCACCGGCATTCACGACGACGCCATTATCTTCCTTGCCCGGCTGATTAATTGCATTTGGG